>NZ_NWQG01000119.1:0-17034 GCF_002529485.1 Mesorhizobium sanjuanii | reverse complement strand
CTACAATCTGGCGAAAGGCAGCGGTTTTCTCGCCGTGCGGGCGCGGCCGAATTCCTCGTCGCGCATGATCGGCCAATTGTTCAATGGCGATCATACCGAGATCTTCGACCGGCGCGGCAATTGGTACAAGGTCGAAATCGGTGGCACGACCGGCTGGGCGAACGCCCGCTGGATGCGCAACGACTGCGGCTATTGAGACTTTTGCACATGGGCTGAAGACGCACTTGCAACCAAATCGGCCACTCCGCGTTGGCGGCGATGGTGGACAACAAGCCTTTTGAAAAGCCTGTCGTGGTCGAACTTGGCCATGTCGGCAAATATCGCGAGATCCGCAGCACCCAGGAGGCAGCCGAGTGCCTGATGACGACCTGGCCGCTCAATCGCGGCCCTCGGCTTCGTGATGCCCTCGACACTTGCCTCAAAGTGCTGGAAGGTTATCGTTCGACCGCGGACGCACGCCGGGCACTGATCGAAGCGGCGAAGGAATCGGACGTACTGGTTCCCGACGCGAGATTGCCTGACGGCAGGCTGCATTGAGCAGATGATGCTTTTCAACCGGAGGACTTCATGGCGAAGTTGACATACAAGATCGTCGAGCACGATGGGGGCTGGGCCTACAAGGTCGGCTCGACATTCTCCGAGACGTTTCCCAGTCACCAGGACGCGCTGCGCGCCGCCGAGATCGCCTCGGCCGAGCAGCAGGTCGCCGGCACCACGGACGGTATCCAGTACGAGGACGCCGACGGCAAATGGCACGACGAACTGGCAGACGGCCGTGACCGGCCGCAAACGGAAGTTTCCGACTAGACGATGCCGTCCACGACCACGACGAAAGGCGCGTGCCGCCGCTGCTTTACAGGCCGGCTTGGTAGCGCTACCGTCCTCATTGTCGCGTGACCAGGGAGGAGCTTGGGATCGCGGGCCTGACAGGAGCGGTTTCCTTCGAAGACGCCGCAGGAAGCATTCGGGAGGAAAGCGATGGCGTCTGTCGCAATTGGCGATGTCTACAAATCATTTGGGACCGTCGAGATTCTGCACGGCGTCAGCGTGGATATAGACGATGGCGAGTTCGTCACGCTGGTCGGGCCGTCGGGTTGCGGAAAATCGACCCTTCTCAGGATGATCGCCGGCTTGGAAAAGATTTCGCGCGGCCAGATCGCGATCGGCGAGCGTGTCGTCAACAACGTTGCGCCAAAGGAGCGCGACGTCGCCATGGTCTTCCAGAACTACGCGCTCTACCCGCACATGACCGTCGCCGAGAACATGGCGTTCTCGCTCATGCTCAAGGGTGTGTCGAAAGCCGAGAGCGGCGCCGGAGTCCAGCGCGCGGCCGAAATCCTGGGGCTGGTGCCGCTGCTGACACGCTATCCGCGCCAGCTCTCCGGCGGCCAGCGCCAGCGTGTCGCCATGGGCCGTGCAATCGTGCGCGATCCCGCGGTTTTCCTGTTCGACGAGCCCCTTAGCAATCTCGACGCCAAGCTCAGGGTGCAGATGCGCGCCGAGATAAAGGAGCTGCATCAGCGCCTGAAGACCACGACCGTCTATGTCACCCACGACCAGATCGAGGCCATGACCATGGCCGACAAGATCGTGGTCATGCATGACGGCATCGTCGAGCAGATCGGGCCGCCGCTGGAACTCTACGACCGGCCGGATAATCTCTTTGTCGCCAGTTTCATCGGCTCGCCCGCCATGAACATGCTCAGGGGCGAAGTCACAACCGATGGCGGCTCACCGTCGTTTCGCGGCTCCGGCGGGGTTTCAATCCCCTTGGCCACAGCACTTTCCATCGACAATGGCGAGCCGGTGATGCTGGGAATACGGCCCGAGCATTTACGATTGTCCGACCAAGGGATTCCGGTCACCGTCGTGGTGGTCGAGCCAAGCGGATCGGAAGTGCAGGTCATCGGCCGCACAGAAGGCGGCGAAGAGATCGTCGCGAATTTCCGGGAGCGCCACTCGTTCACGCCGGGCGAAACCATACGGCTCACGGCCGAGCCCGGCCTCATTCATCTCTTCCACGGCGAAACCGGAAAGCGATTCAAGACGCGCAGCGAACAGTAAGAACCACACGGCAACGAACAACAGGAGGAAACGAGCATGAAATTCACCAGACGCGACGTGATCCGCACCACCGCCGGCGCGGCGGCGGGAGCCTTGGGAAGCCAGTTCGTAGGCTCTTCCGCCTTTGCCCAGGAAGGATTGAAATACAAGCCCGAGGACGGCGCGAAGCTCAGGCTGCTGCGCTGGTCGCCCTTCGTGCAGGGCGATGAAGACCAATGGCTGGCCAACACCAAGCGATTCACCGAAGCGACAGGTGTCGAGGTCCGCGTCGACAAGGAAAGCTGGGAAGACATTCGCCCCAAGGCAGCGGTCGCCGCCAATGTCGGCTCCGGTCCAGATCTCATGTTGGTCTGGTTCGACGACCCGCACCAGTACCCCGACAAGCTGCACGACGTGACGGAACTGGGCGAGTATCTGGGCTCGAAATACGGCGGCTGGCACGACGGACCAAAGCAATATGCGACGCGGGAGGGAAAATTCCTCGGCCTGCCTCTGGCAACCATCGGCAATGCCATCGTCTATCGGGAAAGCTGGGTGAAGGAAGCCGGCTTCTCGGAGTTTCCGAAGGACACGGCAGGCCTCCTCGAGCTTTGCAAGGCCTTGCAGGCGAAGGGGCATCCGGCCGGCTTCACGCACGGCCATGGCGTCGGCGACGGCAACAACTATGCCCACTGGCTGCTGTGGAGCCATGGCGGCCAGATGGTCGACGAGAGCGGCAAGGTGACGATCAACAGCCCGGAGACGCTGAAGGCGATCGAATACGCGCAGGAACTCTACAAAACCTTCATTCCCGGCACCGAGAGCTGGCTCGACGTCAACAACAACCGCGCCTTCCTGGCCGGCGAACTCAGTGTCATCGCCAACGGCATTTCCGCCTACAACACGGCCAAGATCAACAAGGACAATGATCCCAAACTGGCTGAAATGGCCAAGGATATACGCACGACCAACCTGCCGATCGGTCCTGTCGGGAAATCCGTCGAGCTGTTCCAGGTGACCACGGCCGTCATCTTCGACTACACGCCCTACCCCAATGCGGCCAAGGCCTATCTGCAGTTCATGTTCGAGGAACCGCAAATGGCGCAGTGGGTCACCTCCTCGGCCGGCTACTGCTGCCAGACACTCAAAGCCTTCGACAACAATCCGGTGTGGACGGCCGACCCGAACAATGCCGCTTACGCCAAGGCCTCGGCGACGCTGCGTCCCAACGGCTATGCCGGGCCGCTCGGCTATGCCTCGGCGGCGACCATGGCCGACTACGTGCTGGTGGACATGTTCGCCAAGGCCGTGACCGGCCAGGCAACGCCGCAGGAGGCGATGGAAGAGGCGGAGAAGCGCGCAAACCGTTACTATCGCGTTTGATCGCAGCGCGGCCTGGCAGCCGCAACCGCGCTGCCCGGCCGGTTCCGCAATCGCATCGCGGCCGCTCGGGCCGCGATGCCACAAGACTTCATGAGGAGCCATCCCATGGCCGTGCCGTCCGCCGCCGTTCAGCCGCGTTCTTCGATCCTGTCGCGGAGCCTGTCGGCCTTGGCTGAAAGCCGGAACGCGCTTGGCTTCGGCTTCATGCTGCCGGCGGCGGCGTTGCTGCTGGTCTTCCTGACCTATCCGCTCGGGCTCGGCGTCTGGCTCGGCTTCACGGATGCCCGCATCGGCCGCCCCGGTATCTTCATAGGCATCGAAAACTATCAATATCTGTGGGATGACGCCGTCTTCTGGCTCTCCGTCTTCAACACCTTGCTCTACACGATAAGCGCCTCGATCCTGAAGTTCGCGCTCGGCCTGTGGCTGGCGCTTATCCTCAACCAGAACCTGCCTTTCAAATCGTTCTTCCGCGCGATCGTCCTGCTGCCCTGGGTGGTGCCGACAGTGCTGTCGGCCATCGCCTTCTGGTGGATCTATGATTCGCAGTTCTCCATTCTGTCCTGGGCGCTTATGGAAATGGGCCTGATCGACCATCGGATCAATTTCCTCGGCGATCCAACAAACGCGCGTGCCTCTGTCATCGCGGCCAATGTCTGGCGTGGCATTCCTTTCGTAGCCATCACGCTGCTTGCCGGCCTGCAGACGATCCCCCAGTCCCTCTACGAGGCCGCCACGCTCGACGGCGCCAGCCGCTGGCAATTGTTCCGCTATGTGACGCTGCCGCTGCTGACGCCGATCATCGCCATCACCATGACGTTTTCGGTGCTGTTCACCTTCACCGATTTCCAGCTGATCTATGTGCTGACCCGCGGCGGGCCGGTGAACGCCACCCATCTGATGGCGACGCTGTCCTTTCAGCGCGGCATTTCCGGCGGCCAGCTTGGCGAGGGCGCCGCAATCGCGGTCGCCATGATCCCGTTCCTGCTTGCGGCGATCCTGTTCAGCTATTTCGGCCTGCAGCGCCGCAAATGGCAGCAGGGCGGCGGAGACTGACATGGCCGCGATCACAAAAACGAAACGTCCCGAACTCGACGAAGGCGGCATGGGCTACCTTCAGAGCCTGCCGCGGCGCGTGGTGACAGTCTATCTGCCGTTGCTCGTGTTCGTGATCGTGCTCCTGTTCCCGTTCTACTGGATGACGATCACGGCGGTTAAGCCCAATCGGGAAATGACCGACTATCAGAATTTCAACCCGTTCTGGGTGGTGCATCCGACGCTCCAGCACATCCGTTATCTCCTCTTCGAGACCTCCTATCCGGGCTGGCTGCTCAACACGATCATCATCTCGACCGCCGCAACTTTCCTGTCGCTGCTGGCTGCGGTGTTCGCGGCCTATGCGATCGAGCGGCTCAGGTTCTCCGGGGCGCGGCAGGTCGGCCTCGCGGTCTTCCTCGCTTATCTCGTGCCGCCCTCGATCCTGTTCATCCCACTGTCGGTGATGGTGTTCAACCTCGGGCTTTACGACACGCCTTTCGCGCTGATCCTTACCTACCCGACCTTCCTGATTCCCTTCTGTACCTGGCTGCTGATGGGTTACTTCCGCTCCATCCCGTTCGAACTGGAGGAATGCGCGCTCATTGACGGGGCGAGCCGGTGGCAGATCCTCACCAAGATCGTGCTGCCGCTGTCGGTGCCCGGCCTGATTTCCGCCGGCATATTCGCATTCACCCTGTCATGGAACGAATTCATCTATGCCCTGACGTTCATCCAGTCGTCCGAAAACAAGACCGTACCGGTCGGCGTGCTCACGGAGCTTGTCCGCTCCGACGTCTATGAATGGGGGGCGCTGATGGCGGGGGCGCTGATCGGGTCGCTGCCGGTCGTTGTGCTTTATTCGTTCTTCGTCGAGCACTACGTTTCCTCGATGACCGGCGCGGTCAAGGAGTAACCGGCTCGCGGTCGAGCTTTTTGCCACCCGTGGGGAGTTTGCCGGCCGCCGGGATGCCCGATGCGGGCACCCTGCCGGCCGGTTCATAGTGAAGCGTAGTTACTTGCCGCAGTACTGATCGTTGACGTTCAGGCCGGAATTGGCGTCCGGTCCAGCGGTATTCGAGGCGCAAGGCCCGACCGGCCCGGGATTGCCGAGGCTGTTGAGCCCTGACGTGTCGCCATTGATGCTGCCGGTGGTGTTCGGGTCAACGGTCATCATCTGTTCGCTGCTGGAGACCGGGCGATGGCGGATGTGGTGGGTGCCCGACTGTTGCGCCATTGCCGATGTGGCAAGGCCAATCGTGAGGACCGAGGCTGCGAGAATTTTGGTAAGCATGAACATTACTCCATTCCATGGAATTCAGATATCGGAGGATTCCCGATATCGTCGACTTTGGTTCGACGAAGGAAAACCCACCGGCAGGTTCCGGGTTCGATGAAAAAAGCGTGAAGCTGCGCCGGTTTCGACACCTTTTTGTGACCGATGCGTGAAGGCGCCGCCGATGTCTCGGCAGCAGACGATGCGTACTCGGCGAGACGTTTGGCGCCATTGCCGCCGGCCGCCCGCCGCGCTATCTCAGGCGACCCTGTCTGCCCCAGGCGACTGTGTCTGCTCCAAGCGACCCCGTCTGCCAAAGGCACCCGCCTACCGGAGCCTCGCATGCCTGAAATCGTCACTGCCGCCATGCTCGTCATCGGCGACGAGATTCTGTCCGGCCGCACCAAGGACAGGAATATCGGTCACCTCGCCGACATCATGACGGCGATCGGCATCGACCTGAAGGAAGTGCGCATCGTGGCAGACGAGGAAGACGAGATCGTCGCCGCGGTGAATGCCGTGCGGGTGCGCTACACCTATGTCTTCACGACCGGCGGCATTGGCCCGACGCATGACGACATCACGGCGGACTCGATTGCCAAGGCCTTCGGCGTGCCATGCGAATATGACGCCAAGGCCTATGCCATGCTGGAAGCGAGCTATGCCGCGCGCGGCATCGAATACACAGAGGCACGCAAGCGCATGGCGCGCATGCCGCGCGGCGCCGACCATATCGATAATCCTGTCTCCATCGCGCCGGGATTTCGCATCGGCAATGTCCATGTCATGGCCGGCGTGCCGGCGATCTTCCAGGCGATGCTCGACAATGTCGTGCCGACGCTGAAGGCCGGCACGAAAATGCTGTCGGCAACCGTGCATTGTCCGTTCGGCGAAGGCCTGATCGGCGGACCGCTTGCCGACATCCAGAAGGCCCATCCCGATACGATCATCGGCTCCTACCCGAAATATGGCGACGGCAAATTCTGGACGGAACTGGTCGTTCGCGCCCGCAGCCAGGAGGCATTGGACGCCGCCCGCGCCGATGTCGAGGCAATGGTCGCGGGCCTTGCCAGCACAGCCAGTTGATCAGCCAGGATCGGAACCAAGCAGGGTGCTATAACGTTTCCGGCCGGCGAGTTCCAATCGCCGTAAAGTGAGGGATTACCATGCGATTCAAGACCATCGTCGCGATACTGCAGAACGAGCAGGACGCGGAACGCGTGCTCGATTGCGCCATTCCGCTCTCAGCCAGGTTCCAGAGCCATCTCATCGGCATTCATGCCGAAGCGCTTCCCGTCCCCTACACATCGGCAACCGGGTTTCCCGACACGGAGTTCCTGCAGGTCTCGGCCGACATGAATCGGGAGCGCGCCGACAAGTTGCAGGCGCTGTTCCTCAAGCGCATCGAGGATTCCGGCCCGTCGTTCGAGTGGCGCAGTCTCGAAAGTTTTTCAGGCGACAGCGCGCTGACCGGCATTTCCAGCGTGCGCACTTGCGATCTGGTCGTTGCCGCGCAACGCGAGTCGGACGGCGATGCAAGCGCCGATGTCGATACGCTGGTCTATGACGCCGGACGGCCGGTGCTGGTCGTGCCGCATTCAGGCCCGCTCGTCACCAGCTTCAAGCATGTGCTGCTCGCCTGGAACGGCAGCAAGGAAGCCGCGCGCGCCGCATTCGACGCCTTGCCCTTCATCGTCGAGGCCGAAAAGACGGATATCGTGGTCATCGATCCGCCGGACACGCTCGACGAAAACCCGGAAGCCGCCGGCGCCGAAATCGCCGCGGCTCTGTCCAGGCACGGCGCCACCGTCAGCGTATCGGTGCTGCAGTCCGGCGGCACCTCGGTCGATGACGTGATCCAGACCAGGATTACCGAAACCGGCGCAGATCTGGTCGTGCTCGGCGCCTACAGCCACTCCTGGCTGCGCCAGCTTCTGTTCGGCGGCGTTACCCGCACGGTGCTGCGGACAGCGCAGGTGGCCGCCTTCCTGTCGCGGTAAGTCCACAGGCAGGCTTGTCGCCACCCTTGCCAAGGCCAAGGCTTTCCAGTTAATTCCGCGCGCATTCCCTCAAGTGTCTGCGCGCGATTTCGCGCGCTGTGGAGTGCGCGAAAAATGTCCCTTCCCGAAAAGGCCTTCCCTGTCTCCTGGGATCAGTTCCATCGCGACGCGCGCGCCCTTGCCTGGCGGCTTGCCGGGGCCAACAAAGGCCAGTGGAAGGCGATCGTCTGCATCACGCGCGGCGGACTGGTTCCGGCTGCCATCATCTCACGCGAACTCGGCATTCGGGTCATCGAGACGGTCTGCGTCGCCTCCTACCACGACTACACCAGTCAAGGGCAGTTGCAGGTGCTGAAGGAGATCACTCCGGCGCTGCTCGCCGATGACGGCGCCGGCGTGCTGATTATCGACGACCTCACCGACACCGGCAAGACGGCGGGCATCGTGCGCGCCATGATGCCCAAGGCGCATTTCGCCACCGTCTACGCCAAGCCGAAAGGCAGGCCGCTGGTCGATACCTTTGTCACCGAAGTCAGCCAGGATACCTGGATCTATTTTCCCTGGGACATGGGCTTCACTTACCAGAAGCCGATCGCCGACGACCACGCCGGCTGACAGGCGCAACGCTTCCCACTCGAACAGGCCCTAACGACGTATTTGTCTCGCGGGATGGCGCAACGGGTATTGTTGAATGAAATCCTGCTTATTGTCGCATTTTAGCCAATTCATGTGAAGTTTTTTACTCTTACTGCTTATATTGGTTGTATAATTTGTAAGGCGACAAATGATTCTGGGGGCTGGGGCAAGCTTCTCCAATGTTGACGAGACCAACGACGCATAACCACCTGGCTACACGGGTCCGGCGACTTTTTGGCACGGCGCCGTGCCGCCTGCAGGTTGCAGCGCTGCCGTGGCGCGACATCGGACAGAGTGTCGAGATCATGCTGATCACCAGCCGCGATACCGGCCGCTGGGTACTGCCCAAGGGCTGGCCCGAGGCCAAGGAGCCGCTTTGCGAGGCGGCGGCGCGCGAGGCCGGCGAGGAAGCCGGGTTGCGTGGCACAATCTCCCACATCGAGGTCGGCCGCTACTTCTATGCCAAGGCACTGGCCTCCGGCGAGGAAGTGCCTTGCGAAGTCCTGGTGTTTCCGCTGCAGGTCGACAAGATCGCCGACCGGTGGAAGGAAAAACGCGCGCGCACCCGCAAATGGGTCACCTCCACCGAGGCCGTGCACATGGTCAACGAGCCGGATCTTTGCGAGATAATCGCTGATTTCTGCTCCAACCCGCGCGGATCCTCCTGAGCGGGACATCGTTTCGCAGGCCGAAGCCGCGACGTCTTTAAAAGGGCAAATCACAATCCCCGGTGGCCCTTTCTATCCCCGTTATCCACATGTGTGACACACAAGATGTTGGGGTCACAAAAGCTACGCAAACGAATCCTTGACGGCGCAAAACGAGTCGCCTTTTATAGGCCATGCGTTCCTGTTGAGAGCGCGACCGGAAAGTTCTGAGCCCGGTCTTTTTTCCCGGATTTTGTGCGTTTTGCCCGCATTTCCGCCCGTTTACGAGGCCGGCGGAAGCGTTGGGATCGGTGGGGCTTGGGGAGACGAAAGGGAGAATTGTCGGACTGGAATAAATTGTCTGTTAACACTATATTTAGTGTTTGCAGGTAGGTTCGACGCTAGATAGTGTGGGCTTCCCCTCGATTGAGGGAGTCGAAAAAAGTTTCAGTTTTGAGGGACCCACAGGGTTCGCCGGCGTGTTGGATCAGGGGCTTCGCAAGGAGTTTGACCAGCAGAGCGGCGGAGGCTGTGAAAGAAGGAGCCGGCCGTTCTGGAACGGCGGCAGACGGCGGACATGCGCGTTTCGCATTGGGGGCAGAAATCCCCGGGGAAAAGCGCTATATATAGACAAAAGGAAAAGGGCCAATGCGCATCGAGCGTCGTTTCACCAAGCAGGGTCAATCAGCTTACGCGGAGATCGAATTCCGCAAGGCGCTTTCGGAGATCAAGAATCCGGATGGCTCGGTGGTGTTCCGTCTCGACAATATCGATGTGCCGGCGCAGTTCAGCCAGGTTGCCGCCGACATCCTGGCGCAGAAATATTTCCGCAAGGCCGGCGTGCCCGCGCGCCTGAAGAAGGTCGAGGAGAACGACGTCCCCTCCTTCCTGTGGCGCTCCGTCGCCGACGAGGCGGAAATGGCCAAGCTGCCGGAGGCCGAGCGCTATGGTTCCGAGATCGACGCCCGCCAGGTCTTCGACCGGCTTGCCGGCACCTGGACCTATTGGGGCTGGAAGGGCGGCTACTTCAAGTCGGAGGAAGACGCCCGCGCCTTCCGCGACGAGCTTGCCTATATGCTGGCCACCCAGCGTGTCGCGCCAAACTCGCCGCAATGGTTCAACACCGGCCTGCACTGGGCCTATGGCATCGACGGCCCGAGCCAGGGCCACTTCTATGTCGACCCCTTCACCGGCAAGCTGACCAAGTCGAAGTCGTCCTACGAGCATCCGCAGCCGCATGCCTGCTTCATTCAGGGCGTGCAGGACGATCTCGTCAATGAAGGCGGCATCATGGATCTGTGGGTGCGCGAGGCGCGCCTGTTCAAATACGGCTCGGGCACCGGCTCCAACTTCTCGTTCCTGCGCGGCGAAGGCGAAAAGCTGTCCGGCGGCGGCCGCTCGTCCGGCCTGATGAGCTTCCTCAAGATCGGCGATCGCGCGGCGGGCGCCATCAAGTCGGGCGGCACGACGCGCCGCGCGGCGAAAATGGTCATTGTCGACGCCGACCATCCCGATATCGAGGAATTCATCGACTGGAAGGTCAATGAGGAGCAGAAGGTCGCCTCGCTGGTCACCGGCTCCAAGATCGTCAAGAAGCACCTCGAAGCGATCATGAAGGCCTGCATCAACTGCGAAGGCCAGGACGACGACTGCTTCGATCCGGCGATCAACACCGCGCTGAAGCGCGAGATCAAGGCGGCCAAGAAGGACGCGGTGCCGGAGAACTACATCTACCGGGTCATCCAGTTCGCCAAGCAGGGCTACACCTCGATGTCGTTCAAGACCTACGACACCGACTGGGATTCGGATGCCTATCTCACCGTTTCGGGCCAGAATTCCAACAATTCGGTGTCGCTGAAGGACAATTTCCTGCGCGCCGTCGAGCAGGACGCCGACTGGCACCTCACCGCCCGCAAGGATGGCAAGGTGCTGAAGACGCTGAAGGCCAGGGATCTCTGGGAAAAGATCGGCTATGCCGCCTGGGCGTCGGCCGACCCGGGCCTGCATTTCAATACGACGATGAACGACTGGCACACCTGCGCTTCGGCCGGTGCGATCCGGGCGTCCAATCCGTGCTCGGAATACATGTTCCTCGACGACACGGCCTGCAACCTCGCCTCGATCAATCTGCTGCCCTACCGTAATGGGGACGGCACCATCGACATCGCCGCTTACGAGCACACGGTTCGGCTGTGGACCATCGTGCTGGAAATCTCCGTGATGATGGCGCAGTTCCCGTCGAAGGAGATCGCCAAGCTTTCCTACGAATACCGCACGCTCGGCCTCGGCTACGCCAATATTGGCGGCCTGCTGATGACCTCGGGCATTCCTTATGACTCGGACGAGGGTCGCGCCATCTGCGCCGCACTCACCGCTATCATGACCGGCACCGCCTATGCCACCTCCGCCGAGATGGCATCCGAGCTCGGCGCCTTCCCCGACTATGACCGCAACGCGCAGAACATGCTGCGTGTCATGCGCAACCATCGCCGCGCTGCTTACGGAGATAGAGACGGCTACGAGAAGCTCGCCGTCAATCCTGTGCCGCTGGCCGCCTCCGACCTCAAGCAGCAAGCGCTGGCCGAGCATGCGAAGGCTGCCTGGGACCGCGCCATCGAGCTCGGCGAGGAGCATGGCTACCGCAATGCGCAGGCAACCGTGATCGCGCCGACCGGCACGATCGGCCTGGTCATGGATTGCGACACCACCGGCATCGAGCCCGATTTCGCGCTGGTGAAGTTCAAGAAGCTTGCCGGTGGCGGCTATTTCAAGATCATCAACCGCGCCGTGCCGGAAGCGCTGCGCACGCTGGGCTATTCCGAGAACCAGATCGCCGAGATCGAGGCCTATGCGGTCGGCCACGGCAACCTCAACCAGGCGCCCGGCATCAACCCGGGTTCTCTCAAGGCGAAGGGCTTCACCGACGACAAGATCGCCGCGCTCAACGCCGCCTTGAAGTCGGCCTTCGACATCAAGTTCGTCTTCAACCAGTGGACGCTGGGAGCCGACTGGGTGAAGGAGAATTTTGGCTTCACCGACGAGCAGCTCAACGATTTCTCGTTCGAGATCCTGCCGGCGCTGGGCTTCTCCAGGAAGGACATCGAGGCCGCCAACATCCATGTCTGCGGTGCGATGACGCTGGAAGGCGCGCCGTTCCTGAAGGCGGAGCACCTGGCAGTGTTCGACTGCGCCAGCCCGTGCGGCAAGATCGGCAAGCGCTCGCTGTCGATCAACAGCCACATCATGATGATGGCGGCTGCGCAGCCCTTCATCTCGGGCGCCATCTCCAAGACCATCAACATGCCCAACGATGCGACGGTGGAAGACGCCAAGGGCGCCTACATGCTGTCGTGGAAGCTGGCGCTGAAGGCCAACGCGCTCTATCGCGACGGCTCGAAGCTGTCGCAGCCGCTCAATGCCTCGCTGCTCGCCGATGGCGAGGAGGATGAGGACGACGCGGTCGAGCAGCTGATCGCAGCGCCGGCGGCCCAGCGCGCCGTGCAGGTGACGGAGAAGATCGTCGAGCGCGTGGTGGAGCGTCTCTACCGCGACCGCGAAAAACTGCCGAACCGCCGCAAGGGCTACACCCAGAAGGCGGTCGTCGGTGGCCACAAGGTCTATCTCAGGACCGGCGAATTCGATGACGGCCGCATCGGCGAGATCTTCATCGACATGCACAAGGAAGGTGCTGCCTTCCGCGCGATGATGAACAACTTCGCCATCGCCATTTCGCTTGGCTTGCAATATGGCGTGCCGCTCGACGAATATGTCGAGGCCTTCACCTTCACCAAGTTCGAGCCGGCCGGCATGGTGCAGGGCAACGACGCGATCAAGAACGCCACGTCGATCCTCGACTATGTGTTCCGTGAGCTTGCCGTGTCCTATCTCGGCCGTCACGACCTCGCCCATGTCGACCAGTCGGATTTCGACAAGACCGCACTTGGGCGCGGTATTAATGAAGGTAAGGCGACTCCGTTTTCGAAGGGGCTGATGCGCGGCGCCTCGCCGGTGAAGCTGGTATCGGGCACCGAGCAACCCAAGGGCTTTGCCTCAGGCGGGTCCGGGACCCCTGCCCGCGCAGTACCGACCGCCTTCTCCGGCTCCAACGTTCTGGCGCTGAAGCCGGCCAGCGACGAAGCCATCGCCTACAAGCGCGACTATGAGGAGCGGGCGAAGGAACTGGTCGAGGACATCGTCTACGAGGAGCAGGCCGAAGAGACTTCGGGGGAACTGTTCACCGATGCCGCCGCGCAGGAAGCGGCCGAGGCGAAGGCGCTTGCCGCGACCAGGCGCCAGCAATCGCTGATGCAGGGCTACACCGGCAACGAATGCTCGGAATGCCACAATTTTACGATGGTGCGGAACGGGACGTGTGAGAAGTGCGACACGTGTGGTTCGACGAGCGGGTGTAGTTGAAGACTGATGCCACCTCGGCTTACGGTTCGCGAAGTCATTCGCCTGCTGGAGGCCGACGGCTGGTATCTGGTTGCAACCAAGGGCAGCCATCGCCAATATAAGCATGAAATCAAAGCCGGCCGCGTTACCGTGGCCGGCAAGCCGTCTGAAGAGGTTGCACCGGGAACACTGAACAGCATCCTCAAGCAGTCCGGTTTAAAGGAGCGATGACATGCGTTACGCGGTGGTGATTGAAAAAGCCGGAAACAATTTTTCCGCTTACGTGCCGGATCTACCCGGCTGCATCGCGACAGGTGCTACGGTGCCCGAAGTGGAAACCGAAATTCGCGACGCCATACGTTTTCATATCGAAGGCCTGCGCGCCGACGGGCTGGATGTGCCCAAAGGCGTCAGCTTGGCGGAATATGTAGAGGCGTAAAAAGCCGCGCCTTCCCTTCTCCCCTTGTGGGTCCCACAAGGGGAGAAGGAAGAGAGGAACACTCTCAGTTCACGGCGCTGATATTGCCCAGGCGCAGAAACAGCGTTTCGCCTGAGGAATCATCGACGCCGTCATTGTCGGTGGCGACGAAGATGTCGCCGTTCCTGTCGATGGTGAAACCTTCGACCTTGTCGACGACGTAGCCGTTGGTGGCTGATTTCAAGTCGCCGATGATGTCGCGCACCAACGTCTTTTCGACCAACGGCAGTTCGCCGCCGAGCTTGGCTGGCTTGAAGGCGTCGAGTGCCACCGAATAGACGCGCTTCACCTTGGCCAGATCGCCGATCTGATTGTCGCGTTCGAGGATGTAGAGCCTGCCGTCATGCGCGGTGATCTCCGACAGGCCCACCCAGCCGGCTTCGGTCGCTTCGAGCGGATAGCGCACCGCCGACCATTCCTTGGTCTTCGGCTTGTAGGCCAGAAGCTTGACCTGGGCCTTCGGATCGTCGGCCCATTCGCGCTGCACGGCCATCACCAGCGTCAGGTCGTCGCCCTCGCCGACGGTGGTGATGCCTTCGAGGCCGAAGCGGGTCTGATGTGCCAGCAGTTCCATCGGGAAGCCGATTTCCTGCTTGATCTCGCCCTTGTCGTCGACGTGCAGGATGGCGTGCGGGACGAGCTTGGCCGGATCGCCTTCATTGGCCAGCCAGAAACCGCCTTCACCGTCGGCGACAATGCCTTCGAGGTCGAGTTTCTGCGCGGGATGGCCGTTACGCGTGACGACGGTCTTGCCGGTGATCAGCGCCGGGGCCTGCGTGGCATCGATCTCGAAGATCGATGGCGCGTTGGCGTAGAACGAATCCGAGGTCGCGAAGAGCTTGCCGGCGGTATCGCCAGCCGCGAGCGCCGAAAGCGCACCCCAGCCGAGCGGCGTGCCGTCGGCCGTGAGCTTTGCCGTGATCATCGGGTAGGTGGCGGGACCCTCGGAGCGCTCGTAGATCATCACGTGCGAGCGGGCGAGCCCGTCCTCGACCAGGTCGGTCTCGTTGGCGGTGACCAGGAGATTGCGCGACGGAATCGCGACCAGGCCTTCCGGGCCGATGCCGGACGGCAGGAGCTGGACAAACTCAGGCTCCGCGCCCGTGTCCTTGTAGACGCCGACAACCGAGCCACGCTCCGAAGCGACGAAAATCAGCCTGTCTTCGCCGAATCTGCCGCTCTCGAGACCTTCCGGCTCGACGCCCTTCTTGTTGCGTTTGTCGGGATAGTGGCCGGCATTGGCGACCTCGTACTCGAAGGACGGGCCGGATTCGTGGAGAACCTCGCCCTTCCTGGAGAAGATCGTGAAGCCGCGCGAGCCGCCCTTGTAGTCCCCTTCGTTGGCGACGACGAGGCGGTCATTGTCGAGCCATTTCACGGCGTCGGGTTCGCGCGCGACATTTTCCATCTTGCCGTCGAAGGACAGGGCGCCGTTCTTCTTAGTGTCGATCTTGTCCAGCGTGACGGAGCCCGCGGAGAAGTGCGTGACGATCGCGCCGGTCTCGGCGTTGACGATGGCGATGTGATTGTTTTCCTGCAGCGTGACCGCGATCTCGCCGGCCTCGTTGAAGGCGACGAATTCCGGCTCCGGATCTTCTCCCGCGACTTCGGCGATGCCCGCCAGGTTGACGGTCTTCATCGTCGCGCAATCGGGCTGGCCTTCGGCAAGCGTGAAGATCTTGAGGTCGCCCGCCGGCATCTGCGGAATTTCTCCGTCGTTCAGCTCCTCGTCGCGCTCGTTCTCGATGGCGATGGCCAGGAACTTGCCGTCCTTGCTGAGCGCCAGCGAGTCCGGCTGGCCGCCGAGGTCGCAGGTGCTTTCGATCGCCCTGGAGGCGAGGTCGATGACGGTGAGCTTGCCCGACGGCTTGACCTTGCTCTCCGAGGTGTTGACGCCGGCCAGCACCTTGCCGCCGATGACCACGACAGAGGTCGGCTCGCCGTCGATCTTGACGATGCCGCCGGCCTTGGGCGCCTTGGGATCGGCGAGGTCGATGAAGCCGACCGCACCGAGCGGGCTGTCGGAATAGACCAACGTCATGCCGTCCTCGGTGGCCGCGATGATCTCGGACGAAGTCGGCGTGGTCTTCTCGACGTCCGCCGGGAGGTTTCCGGCGACCGCGAAGCTCGCGACCCGGTTGAACATCATGTCGGCATGGGCCGGCAGCGAAACGGAGGCAGCAAGCGCTGCCGTCAGGACGAAAAGCGCGGAATGGCGGGGCACGGGTGGCGTCTCCTGTTCGAATGGAAGCCACCTGCTTTGGGGGAACGACATTTCAAAGCGATGACGGATCCATGACAGTTCCGCGACAGGAGCCAGGGGCCGTCGATATTCATGCAATGCCGACCCGTGGATGCCGGCTTTGTGCGGCCGCGTTCAGAACCACCGCAAGTGCTCAATCCGCGTCGGCCACCATCTGCCGGCTGCCACCCGCCCACGCCCGCCAAGCCCTCTCATCGCCATGGAACACGTTGAGGTCAATCCGCCCTCTCACGCCGTGCGACAGGCCGGAGCCGGAATATTGCCAGAACAGCCATTTGCGGCCGGGATAGACCTTTGACGGGTGCTGCGCCACGGCGCGCAGCCAGAAAGGGTAATCGGGGAAGGCGCCGCGCAGATTGTCGCGGTAGAAGTCGGGCGCGGTGTAGATGATGGGCCGCTGGCCGTAATGGCGCTCGAGCTTGTCCATGAACACCTGCATCTTCTCCAGCACCGTTGCGCGCGATGGCCGCCGCTTGCAGGAGGAATCACCGTTCCACTCGACATCGATCACCGGCGGCAGCGCACCCTCGACCCTCGGCACGTTGCGGATGAACCAGTCGGCCTGCTCGCCGGCGGTGCGGCACCAGTAGAAGAAATGATAGGCGCCGCGCTTCAGCCCGGCGGCATCGGCATTGCGCCAGTTCTTCATGAACAAGGGATCGAGATGATCGCCGCCATCGGTTGCCTTGATGTAGGCGAAATTGGCGCCCTGGGCGCGCAGCTTGTTCCAGTTGACGTCGCCCTGCCAGCGCGAGACGTCGACGCCGTGGACGGCAAGATGCCGTGGCGAGGCCCCGCGGCCGAAATTGATCGGCTTGGCGTCGCGGAAACCATAGCGCGTGATCGGCGAGGCAAGCATGGCGGGCGCTGCGCGCGAC
>NZ_NWQG01000118.1:0-32432 GCF_002529485.1 Mesorhizobium sanjuanii | reverse complement strand
GGCCAAAGGGCCGATCGCTCTCGGCAACCGCTTCGGATCTCATGGGCGCTTCGGATTTCATCGGCGCGAGGCCGGCGGTCGGCGCCCCGGCAGCTTTCACGGAGGCGACCGGCGCGCTCGGGCGCGGCACCGAACTTGTCGTCTCGTTCGACGGTATCTGCAGGGCATCGACGCCCGCCGTCGACGAACAGCCGGCGAGCCAAAGCGATGCGAGCGAGAAAATGACGACGCCTGGTAACCGCATCTGGACCTGTACGCAAAACACAACAGACCGAAGGCAGACACACGCCGCCGGACAAACCAGTCCAGAGTCCTAACGAGAAATTACCAACAAAGATTGAATCAAATTTTTACGACGTTTTTACCCTGCCGGGGCAGAGCAGGACCGAATCGACGTTGTTGCCGACACCACGCGTGGCGTTGTGGGGATCAGGCGACGCACCTTACCGGCACAGCCACAGCTTCTGGCAGGTCCTGGCCACCATATGTGCCGGCGGCAGCTGAGGCCCGATGGCAGGCGCTTCCCCGGCCACCGGGCCGCGGACGCGTTCGAGCAATATGCGCACCTGTTCGGGCCGCACGCGGTCACGCTGCATCACGAGTTGGACCATCGGATCGCTCAAGAGCTCGTCCAGTGTGTTGATTCTATCGTCCATCGATCGCCTCCTCGACTGCCGGCCCGCACGCGATAGATAGGCAGGCAATGATGGCCCACCAATGACGCTTTGCCGGCTATCTCGTGGTTCTGGATTAATTTTTTGTGCAGGGAGGAAGACGATCAAGCGGGCGGCGGCTGGCCTTCATAGTGCGGCAGGCCGTCATCGAGCCGCACCCAGGGCTGCTTCGAGGCGGTCCACATATGCATCTGCGGCCTGAACACGGACGGATCGTCGAGCGAGCCTGTGGTGATACCGATGATACCGGCTGAGTCGCGCCGGGAAAACATCGTGGTGCCGCAGGCCGCGCAGAAGCCGCGCTTGAGATCGGGCGAGGAATTCGCCGTCGCCACCGGTCCCTCGACCGTCACATCGTCAATGCGGAACAGGATGCGTGCGTTGAACGCGGCTCCGATCGCCTTCTGGCAGAGCCCGCAGTGACAGACGCGCTCATTGATCGGCGCGGCCTCGGCGCGGTAGCGCACCGCGCCGCACAGGCATCCGCCCTGATATCTCGCCATTGCCCTGATCCATTGCCTGGAAACTCGCGGGCAAGGTAGCGACGGGCATGGCCCGGTCAATTGAAAAACCCTGATGGCTCCATCTATCGCCGTGATGCAACCGCGATCCGTTTTGGCCCAACGACACGGGATTGACAGGATGCCGGCCATTGCGCCTGCTTGGCGAAGGCAGATTGGGAGAGACGCCATGGCGCAGGACATCGAAACGATCGGGATTGCTGATCTGTTCGGACCGCCCTCGCCCGCCCGGGACAGCACCGACGCCAGGATTCTGGCCGCCGCCTCGGGCATCGGCTTCATGGCGATCAAGGATTTTCCCGGAGATGGATGGCTGACGCCCGAAAAGCGGGCGGAGCTGCTGCGCATCTTTGCCCTGCCCGATGGCGAGAAGCAGAAATTGCTGCGATGGAATTTCGACCGCACGAAAAAGAACGTCTATCGCGGCTGGTTCCCGCTGCAGCCCACCGCCGTGTCCTACAAGGAAGGCATCGACATGGGGCCGGACCTTGCGCATGGGCCGGCCGCCGGCGATCCCCAACCGGACGACCCCTTGCGCGAGCCGACGCCCCTGCCCGCCGAGGCGACTTTGCCCGGCTGGCGCGATGCTGCCGCGAGCTATTACCTGGCAATGGAAGCGGTAGGCAACGCGCTGATGCGCTCCATTGCGCGCGGGCTCGGGCTGCCGGAAACGGTCTTCGACGCCGATTTCGAAGGCGGCATCTCGACGCTGCGCCTGATCCGCTATCCCCTGCGCGAGGCGAATGCAGGCATCGACACCAGCGGACCGGATTTCTCGGTGGTCCACAAGGGCGAGACGCGCAGCATCATCGGGCGCGAACATGCAGATTCCGGTTTCGTCACGCTGCTGGCGCAGGACGGCGTCGAGGGATTGCAGGCGAAAAACCTGGCGGGCGAATGGATCGACGTGCCGCCGGCCAACGGCACGCTGGCGGTCAATTTCGGCCAGTTGCTGGAGCGCTGGACAGGTGGTGGGGTCAGGGCGACACGGCACCGGGTGATCGCGCCGAAAACCGCACGCTATTCGATCCCGTTTTTCTACGAGCCGCGCGTCGACGCCGAGATCGCGCCGCTGCCGCTTGCCAGCGCCGAACCCTTCGAGCCGTTTCTCTATGGCGACTATCTCTGGGAACAGGCGACGAATTTCGTCGAGATGAGCGGCATCAAGCATCTGAGAGAGCCGCGCCGCGCCAAGGCTTCCTGAAGAAGATCGGCAGGCGCCACGAAAGTGGCGAAAAACATCGATCTGGACATGGCAATCTCCTGCGGAGACGCGGTTCAGGGCCGCTTGCTTTCGGTTCCGCTTGAAAGGACGGACGGGCAAAGCGCTGGCCGACACGGTTCGCGAAAAAAATTTCACGGACTGGCGATATTGGGTTCGAATGAAGAGCTTAAAGACCGTTTCGAAATTCGCTCCGGCGAGTCATATGGTGGTGGTTTCGAGAACCGGAGCGCAGCGGACATTTTGGTCCGTGAGCACCGGAAGCGCAGAAAACGCCATCAGATGGCCGCCGGAGTAGATTTTCCAAACGGTCTCAGTGGCGCTTGGCCTGGACGAGATACGCGTCGATCTCGGTCTCGCCGAGCCACTTCGCCGCTTCCAGCCGGTGCAAGCCCTCGACAAGGATATGGCGCTTGCCATCATGGCGGACCTGGATGGGCGTCTTCATGCCGTTTTCCAGAATGTCCTCGGCCAGATGCCGGACGGTCTCGGGATGCAGCGTCTTCTTGCGCGCCGTCGGCACATAGATGTCGTCGACCTTGACCTTTTGCACTCGCAGCATGACGTCTCCCGCGGCAGAGATTGCCGCTGCTCCCTGAGATAGTCCGTTTGACGAATGGGGCCAAGAGCGATGCGGCCGAATGCTGGCCCGATCGTTTCCATTTGACGCCCGGCGGGCGGATGGCCGAAATGGCGGATGCCACTCTTGCGGTGTTCATGACCCATCTGCCAACCGAATTTCCCGATTTCGAACTGACGCCGGAGCAACGCCGGCAGGCGGTGCGCACCCACTACTGGGAGCGGCCGGGCATGGATGGCGAGCGCGGCGAGATCTGGTGTTACACAGACCGCTTCTCATACCGCGCGGGCGAAACGGTGGCGCTGCATGTCAGCTCGACGGCCCCAATCTTTGGCATCGCCATTATCCGTGACGGCGGCAGTGAGACCAAGCTGTTCGAGAAAGCCGGCATCGCAGCGCGCTGGCAGGACACGCCGGACCAGTGCTCGGTCGAGGGTTGCGGCTGGGAAGCATCATTCGAATTCCGCATTGGCGACGACTGGCCGTCCGGCGCCTATCGCGTCACGCTGACGGCCGATGGACGCAACGGCCAGCCGATCCACTGCCACCAACTTTTCATCGTCGCTCCGCAGCTCGGCCAAAAGCCCGGCCGCGTGCTGCAAATCGCGGCGACAGGTACATGGCTTGCCTACAACACCTGGGGTGGTTCCAACCATTACGAGGGCATCACCGGCGTAAACCGCGACCAGTATGCGCGCATGGTGTCGACGCAGCGGCCATGGTGCCGCGGCTTCGTCGTGCTGCCCAAGGGCGCGCCGCGCGTGCCGCTCGAGGTTGCTGTGCCGCCCAAGACCGTGCCGCGTTATCCGCATATGGAATGGGCATTCGCCACCGGCCATTCGAAGAAATACGCCTCCTCCGGCTGGGCGAGCTATGACAGCCATTTCTTCCGCTTCGCCGAACGCGCTGGCTATGCCGTCGATCTCGCCAGCCAGCATGAATTGCATTTTTCGCCAGAAATCCTCGATGGCTACGACTGCGTCGCCTTCGTCGGCCATGACGAATACTGGACCTGGGAGATGCGCGACGCGGTCGACGCCTATGTGACACGCGGCGGCCATGCGGCGCGGTTTGCCGGCAATTTCATGTGGCAGACCAGGCTGGAGGACGAGGGCCGCCGGCAGGTCTGCTACAAATACCGCGCCCGCGCCGAGGATCCGGCCTATCGCGGCGGCGATGTCACCCGCGCCACCAATTCCTGGGAAGCGCCGGAGATCGGCCGGCCGGGTTCGGCGACCTTTGGGCTCAATGCGACCAGGGGCGTCTATGCCGGCTGGGGTGGTTGCGCGCCACGCGGCGTGCGCGGCTTTCCGGTCTATCGTCCCGAGCACTGGGCCTTCGCCGGCACCGGCATCTACTATGGCGACCTGCTCGGCGCCGACAGCCATGTCTATGGCTACGAGGTCGACGGGCTCGATTTCGAAATTCGCGGCGGCCTGCCCTACCCGACAGCCACAAGCGGCGCACCAGAAGGCTTGCAGGTGCTCGCCGTCGGCATGGCGAGCCAGGTCGAGGAAAGCGCCGACATCCCGCTCAAGGACCAGTTTCTCGGCGACGAGGATGGCCGTTTCACCGCAGAGACGCTGTTTGGCGAGGCGAGCGATGCCAATCTCGACAGGGTCAAGCGCGGCAACGGCATGATCGCCAATTTCCCGCGCGGCAAGGGCGAGGTTTTCCACGCCGGAAGCTGCGAATGGGTCGCCGGCCTGCTAAGGCAGGATACGATGGTCGAGCGCGTGACGAAAAATGTTCTCGACCGCTATCTCGGAAAGACCTGACATGCCACACCCCCTGCCCGACCCCCGCGTCCAAGAGGCCGAAGGCCGGCCGCCATCGCATCTGTTCTATCTGTCCAGCCTGCGACGGCCGCTGGTCGATCGCGCCGAGGGCATCTACATCTGGACGCAGGACGGCCGCCGCTTCATCGACGGATCGAGCGGGCCGATGGTCGCCAATATCGGCCATTCCAACCGCAATGTGCTCGACGCCATGAAGCGGCAGATGGACCGCGCCACCTTTGCCTACCGCCTGCATTTCGAGAACGAGCCGGCCGAGGAGCTGGCGCGTGAACTGGCCGGCAAACTGCCGGAAGGCATGGACCGGATCTTCTTCGTCTCGGGCGGCTCGGAGGCTACGGAGTCCTGCATCAAGCTGGCCCGGCAATGGGCGGTCGCAACCGGCCAACCCAAGCGCTGGAAGGTGATCACGCGCTTTCCGTCCTATCATGGCGGAACGCTCGGTTCGCTCGCCATCACCGGCGACGATGCCCTGGCCGAAACCTTCACGCCAATGATGCAGGTGATGCCGACCATACCGGCGCCAACTGCCTGGCGCGACCGCGACAATCTCTCGATGGAACAGCGCGGCATCCGTTATGCCGACATGCTGGAGGAAAAGATCCTTTCCGAGGGACCGGAAAGCGTGCTCGCTTTTATCATGGAGCCGGTCGGCGGTGCGGCAACCGCCGCCCTGGTGGCGCCCGACAGCTACTATCCGCGCATCCGTGAGATCTGCGACCGCTACGGCATCCTGCTCATCCATGACGAAGTGATGAGCGGCGCCGGGCGCACCGGCAAATTCCTCGGCGGCGACCACTGGAACTGCAAGCCCGATATCGTCGCGCTGTCGAAGGGGCTGGGTTCTGGCTATGCGCCGCTCGGCGCGCTGGCGGCACCGATGCGGCTGGTCGAACCGCTGCTCGCCTCCGGCGGCTTCCAGCACGGCCACACCTATGCCGGCAATCCGCTGGCTTGTGCCGCCGGGCTTGCCGTGCTCGGCGAGATGGACCGGCTCGACCTGATCGCCAATGCGGCCGCCATGGGCGAGCTGCTGATCAGCGAATTGAAGGCGCTGGCCAGGCACTTCCCGTTCATCGCCGATGTACGCGGAAAGGGCCTGCTTTTGGGCGCCGAGATGGTCGCCGATCCCGATACGCTGCGGCCGATCGCGCCGGGGAAGAAGGCCACGCAACGACTGCTCGACCTCGCCTATGAGCGCGGCCTGATCATCTATGGCAGGCGGGTCAAGGGCGGCGTCGACGGCGACAATTTCATGGTCGCGCCGCCGATGATCGTCACCGCCGAGCAGATCGGCGAAATCGTCGCCATCATCGGCGATTCGTTGCAGGTGCTGGCAAGCGAGCTTGATTTGCCGGTCGAGGGTTGAGTGCGGACCATGGCGTGGATGCCAGCGTCAAAGGACGTTGTTATCCGGCCAGGCCGGGTGGAGGACGTCGAAACGATCCATGCAGCCATCCTGCGGCTTGGCGTGCATATCGGCGCGCCTGAGGAAATCACCTCGACGGCTGAGGATTTGCGCACCTACGGTTTTGGCGAAAAACCTGCCTTCTCCACCCTGATCGCGGAAGTGGGCGGCGAATTCGCCGGCCTTTGCCTGCATTTCCCGATCTTCTCGACCTGGATGGGGCGGCCCGGCGTCTATGTGCAGGACCTCTATGTAGACGACCGTTTTCGCGGCCGCAGGATCGGCGAGCGCCTGCTGCGCCAGGTCGCGCGAGAATGCCGGAAGGACGGCGGCGCCTATCTCCGGCTGTCCGTCGATACCGACAATGAAACCGCCAAGGCTTTTTATGAAAGGCTTGGCATCGCCTGGTCGAGCTACGAGCAGGTGCAGAAGGTCGTCGGCGACGCCTTCTTCGCCTTCGCCGATGCATCGGACGATGGAGAGCGAGAATGAAAACCTTCTATGCCGAGGAGCAGAAACGCCACGACCCCAAGGCTTTCCTCTCAAGTGGCGCACCACAGCCCAACCCTGAAAAACCCGAACGCGTCGAGCGATTGTTGGCTGGAGCCCAGGCCGCCGGCTGCACGATCGAGCGACCGATGGATCATGGGCTAGGCCCGATTGCTGCGGTGCATACGCCCGAATATCTCGATTTCCTCGAGCATATCTTCACGCGCTGGCAACGCATCGAAGGCGCCTCGGCTGAAGTCATCCCCAACATCCACCCGATCGCGCGCGGCGGCTCCTATCCGGCTTCGGCGGTCGGCCAGGCCGGCTACCATATGGCCGACACCGCTTGTCCTATTTCAGGGGAGACATGGCAGAGCGCGCTGTGGAGCGCCTGGAGCGCGGTGGAGGCCGCCGAGGCGGTGATGGCAGGCGCGCAAGCTGCCTATGCGCTCTGCCGCCCGCCCGGCCACCACGCTTTTGCCGATGTCGCCGGCGGCTTCTGCTTCATCAACAATTCGGCGGTGGCGGCGCAGACCTTGCGCAGGCAGGCCGCGCGGGTGGCGATCCTCGATGTCGACCTGCATCATGGCAATGGCACGCAAGGCATTTTCTATGCACGGCCGGACGTGCTCACCGTCTCGCTGCATGCCGACCCGGTGCGCTTCTACCCGTTCTTCTCGGGCTATGCCGACGAGCGCGGCGAAGGTGCTGGCCTCGGCTTTAACCTCAATCTACCGTTACAGCGCAAATCCGGCGATGCGGTGTTTCTCGCAGCGCTTGATGTGGCGTTCCAGCGCATCCGGGCTTTTGCGCCGGAAGCGCTCGTCGTGGCGCTCGGGCTCGATGCCTTCGAAGGCGATCCGTTCGGCGGGCTATCGGTGACGAAGCCAGGCTTCTCGCGCATCGGCGAGGCCATTGCCAGGATCGGCCTGCCGACGGTCATCGTCCAGGAAGGCGGCTATCTCTGCGATGAACTCGGCGACAATCTCACCGCGTTTCTGACCGGGTTCGGCGGCAAGTAGTTTTCGTGCCGCTCAGGATCGCTGTTGCCTCAGCATGGCGATCACGCGATGCACGCTTTCCAGCGTCTCGTCGATTTCGGCCGCCGTGTTGTAATGCGCAATGCCGATGCGCACGACGCCCTCGCCGGCCGGAATGCCGAGCTGATGGACGATCTCCCAGGCATAGTTGTGGCCGGACCACAGGAAGATGTTTTCGGCATTCACCTGCCGCGCGATCGTCTCCGGGTCCACGCCATCGACGGTGAAGGACACCGTCGGCACGCGTTCCCCGAGGCGGGCCGGATCGGTGATGCCGTGAATGGTCAAGCCTGAAATGTCGGACAGACCGTCGATCAGCCGTTGCGCCAACGGATTCTCATAGGCGATAGCTGCCTCGAATGCCCTGGCAATCTTGCGCCGTCGCGACCCGCCCTCGCCCGCCACGGCGCCCAGGTCGGCAAAATAATCGACAGCGGCCGACAGGCCGGCCATCAACTCGATCTGCGGCGTGCCGAGTTCGAACCGCTCCGGCAGAGCATTGGACGAACAGCGGCATTTGTACGGTTTCAGCGCATCGATGACCGGGCGGCGCCCCCATAGAATGCCCATGTGCGGGCCGAAGAACTTGTAGGCCGAGCAGATCAGGAAATCGCAGCCGAGGTCCTGCACGTCGATCAGGCCGTGCGGCGCGAACTGCACGGCATCGACATAGACCAGGGCGCCGGCGCTCTTGGCGATGCCAGTCAGCGCCTTCACGCGGTTGATCGAGCCGGTGAGGTTGCTGGCGTAGTTCAGCGCCAAAAGTCGCGTCTTTTCCGAAAGCAGCGATTGCAAGGTGGCCTCCTCGACCTGCCAACTCTGCTCATCGAAAGGCAGCCAGCGCACGACGAGGCCAAGGTCTTCGGCCAGTTGCAGCCAGGGCGAGACGTTGCCCTCATGGTCCATGCGGGTGAGGATGATCTCGTCGCCCGGTTTCATCGTGCGGCCGAGCGTGCGCGACATGTGGTAGGTCAGCGTCGTCATGTTGGCGCCGATGATGATTTCCTCAGGGCTCGCGGCCCCGAGGAAATCGGCCATTGCCTCATGGGCGTCGTCGACAACCTCTTGCGCCGCCACGGTCGTTTCGAAAAAGCCACCGAGATTGGCGTTGGTGGTCAAAAGGCAGCGCGCCACCGCATCGGCAACTGTCCGCGGCACCTGCGTGCCGGCCGGATTGTCGAGATAGATGCGGCGGCGGCCCTTGTCGGTCAGGGACAGCGCCGGAAATCGTTCCCTCACGGCCTCGATCGGAAAATTCATTTCTGTCCCCTCCCGATTGTTATTGCTGGATAATCTCGCCCCGCTACATCAGGGACATGGGTTGCCGACGCGCTGGTGGATGGCATCGACCGCCTTCTGCATCTCCTCGGTCCAAGTCACGTCGACTGACGACAGCGCCATTTCGAGCTGCCAGATGGCGGTCGCGCCGATGATGTTCGAGGTGACGAAGGGCCGACTCGCTACAAAGGCATTGGCGAACAGCGCCGGCTCCATGCCAAAGGAGCGCGCCAACTCGTTGTATTCGAGCAGCACGGCCGCGGCATTCGGCGTCTCATAGCGCTGGCCGCGGTTGAAGAGCTGCGAGCGCGAGCCCTGCGGCCGTGCCCCATGGTCGTATTTGCCGGTCAAATAGCCTTGCGCCAGCGGCGAATACGGAAGCAGCGAAACCTGCTCGCGCTCGCAGACTTCGGCGAGATTCACCTCGAAGCCGCGGTTGACGAGATTGTAGGCATTTTGCAGCGAGACGACGCGCGGCCCGACGCCTTTGTCAGCCTCGGCGATGAAGCGCATGACGCCCCAGGAACTCTCGTTCGACAGGCCGAGATGGCGGATCTTTCCTGCCTTCACCAGTTCGTCGAAGACGGCGAGCGTCTCGGCGATCGGCGTTTCGTCGGCCGGCGTGCCAACAGCGTCGGCCCGCCGTGGCACGGCGCCGATGCGGTTCGGGTTGGCGCCCCAGGGTATATCGCGTTCCGGCCAATGGATCTGGTAAAGATCTATATAGTCGGTATCGAGCTTGGCCAGCGACTTTTCGATGGCGTCGAAAATGTCGGCACGCACCAGCTTCGACGGGCGGTCGCCGCGAAACCATGCATTGGCGGTGCGGCCGACCACTTTCGAGGCCAGGATCACTTGGTCGCGGTTGCCTCTGGCCTTCATCCAGCTGCCGATGATCTTCTCGGTCCGGCCTTGCGTCTCGGCCTTGGGCGGGATCGGATAGAGCTCGGCAGTATCGATGAAATTGACGCCGCGCGAAAAGGCCAGGTCCATCTGGGCGTGGCCATCAGCCTCGGTGTTCTGCTGGCCCCAGGTCATCGACCCAAGACATATCTGGGAAACAAGAAGATCGGTCCGACCGAGGCGGCGTTTGTCCATGGAATTTTTCTCCGGCGGGAAATTTGCGCGGCTGCGCGGGGATGAAGCCGCAACATACAGGAAGGCACCGCTCGTCTCCAAGCCCGGCCGCCATTGATCTCGTTGCGCTGATACAAAAAGCCGGACTGCATTTTCGTGCAGTCCGGAAGTTCGCCAGGAATGGCGAGGAAAACCGGCCCTAAGCCGGCACTATACGTACGTTCGACCGCGCCAGAAGTTTCAACGGACACGTCGATTGTGATCAAAAAAATCGATGCGGCATGGCTGCCATGCAAATGCTGCACTGCACAATTGTCATGATTTGCCTATATTGAGGGCCGTGGAGGATCAACAAGGGGCCGTGATTCATGGGGTTCTTCACTGAAATGTTCGCCCGGCCGCGTCCGCAGGAGCATCTGCGCTATCGCGCGGCACTTGCCCTGCTGAACGCGATGAGCAATGCCGACCGCGCCGACATCGGCGTCAAGCCGGCCGACTTCCCGCGCATCGCCCGCGAGATGTCCCTGCGCTGAATATCTGGTAGCTTCAGGTTTCCCGGCGGGACCGGGAAACCCAAAAGTCTCAGCGTGATCCCAAAAAGATCGCCTTGCTCAGCGGCACGCCATTGTGGCGTAGAATGTCGTAGGCGGTGGTCACATGGAAATAGAAGTTGGGCATGGCCAGATGCAGCAGATATTGCAGGCCGGCCATCGAGATTTCGCGCTGGCCAAGCTTCAGTTCGATCGTCTTGTCATCCGAGCCTTCGAAATCGGCAGCCGAGAACGTCGCTAAAAGATCCAGGGTCTTGGCAATGCGCGCCTGCAAATCGGCAAAGCTCGCCTCATTGTCCTCGTATTTCGGTACTTCGCGGCCTGCAAGCCGTGACGGCGCGCCCTTGGCGTGGTCGGTGGCAATTTGCACCTGCCTGGTCAAGGCGAACATGTCGGGCGCAAGCCTCGAGGTCAAAAACACCTGCGGATCGATCTTGCGGTCATGTGCATTCTGTTCGGCCGCCGACAGTATGTCGGACAATGCTTTCAACCTGGCCGTAAACACCGGCACGGATGCTTCGTACATCGATATGGTCACGTGAGTTTCTCCTGTCCAGCCCGAACGCCGGCGGCGGGGACGTAGCGCCTTCTCTGGTGATTCTTCAAGCGTCACCGCGCCGCCGCAATCGTTATGATAGAATTTCTCATCAGGTGGAGATTCCCGATGAGAAGCGCCTTTGTTGCAGCAACCGCTTTCTTCTCCCTTGCCGTAGCGGGCCAGCCAGTGCTCGCCGCCGAAGCGCCCTATATCGACGACCGGTCCACCGCCGAAGCGGTCGTCCGCTCGCTCTACAGCGCCATCAGCCGGCATGAATTCGCGCGCGCCTGGGGTTATTTCGGCGACACCAAGCCGGCCAAGGATTTCGACACATTCGTCAAGGGGTATGACGGCACCGACAAGGTCGAGGTCCAGACCGGCGCCGTCTCCGACGAAGGCGCGGCCGGCAGCATATTCTACAATGTTCCCGTTGCCATCCGCGCGACCGACAAGGATGGCAAGCAGACGGTCTTCGCCGGCTGCTACACGCTGCGCCAGGTCAATGCTTCGATCCAGGAACCGCCGTTCACCCCGATCTTCATCGACAAGGGGGCGCTGAAGCTGGCGAGCGCCGATTTCGAGGACGCCGTGCCAGCGAGCTGCGGCGACGGCCCGCCGCCGCCGAAAAAGGACGCGGCGCTGGAGCAAGCCAAGAAGGCCTTCGCCGCCACCTATGGCGACCAGTGCGACAAGGAAACGCCGGAGGGCAAGCCAGTGGGCGAGCCGGCGACCCATACCCTCCACTACAAGGATGCGACTGCTGCCGCCGACGAACCCGAGCGCGAGACGCGGCTGTTCCGCTTCTTCTGCTCGATGGCGGCCTACAATGAGAGTGCCGTCTACTACATCTCCGACGATGTGTCGGGTGTGCGGCAGTTGCAGTTCGCTTCGCCGGAACTCGATATCCGTTATGAGAACAACAACAGCGAAGGCAAGGTCGAGGCGATCAACATCATCGGCTTCCAGACCGACGACCAGCTGGTCAACTCCGATTATGACGAAGCCACCAAGACGATCTCGTCCATGAACAAATGGCGCGGCGTCGGCGACGCCTCGTCGGCCGGCACCTATCTGTTTCGCAACGGCAATTTCTCGCTGGTCCAATACGATGTCGACGCGTCCTATGACGGCGAGATCAACCCGCAGACCGTGCTCGACTACAACACCCCACCTTGAGGCTTTAAGGCGCCTTCGACAGCATCCAGTTGAGTGTGCCGCGCCAGTCGGCCATGCGGATCGGCGTGCCGTGGGTGCCGGTCTCGAAGCGGACAAAGCGGGTCGGGTAGCCCTTCGATTTGGCCAGGATCGAACGGAAAAACGCCTCCTGGTTTGCAATCGGGAAGACCGGATCCTTGCTGCCCTGGCCGAAGAAGACCGGCACGCGGCGCTTGTAGGCAGGGCTTGCGAAAAAGCTTTCGTCCCACAGCGAACCGAGCAGCAGTAGCCCGTCGATGCGAGCGCCAGTGTCCTTGCGGGCAGCCAGCTTCCAGCACAGCGCGCCGCCCATCGAACCGCAGGCAACGAAGATCTTCGCGCCCGGCGACTGTTCGGCGTAGTGGTCGACCAGCGCGGCGACCTGCGCTGCGCCGGTGTCGCCGAAATCGGAAAAATCCGGGCTGAGATAGAGGCCGCCATTGCCGGCCATCAGGTTCTTGATGCGGTTGAAATTGCCGCCGAAGGTGAAGTCGTCGACGCCTTGCTTCCGGCTGCCGCCTTGGCCGTGCAAATAGAGCACGATGATGCCGGCGCCTTCAGTCTTGCCGACGGCGACATGGCGAACATCGCCAGCGTCGGTCTTCAGCAACAGATCCTTTTGCACCTTGCGCACGCCGGTATCGACATATTGAGCATGCACCCGGCGCTCCGGCACTTCGTCGCGAGCGTTGATATCGCGCAACTCACGATAGTCGATGACCGTATAGGCGCCGTTGTTTGCGGATGAGAGCGTGGCCGGATAGGCGAAGAGATCGTCTTTGAAGGGTTTTAGCTCGAGAGCGTCAGCAAAAGAGGCAAAAGAAAACAGGAGAAAAAACGAAATCAGAATGGCGCAGGCCAGAGGGAGGTAAGAGCGCTGACTTGGGCGGAATGGGGTTGGAAGCCATGCCCCAGCCATGCGAAATTCGGCTTTGGTTTGTCAATCCTGCAGCACGCCGCCGGCGCCCTCCAGCGCCTCTGGGGTGTCGACATCGACGGCCGCGCCCTCGCCGATCTCGATATCGATGACATCGAGGCCTTCGGCTTCGACCAGATGGCGCGCGCCGGTATCGCCTTCCAGATGCGCGATCGCTGGAAACAGTGAGCGCGGCAGCAGCACCGGGTTGCCGCGCTTTCCCTGGTGCGAGGCGCGCACGACTGCCCTGCTCCCGGATTTGCGGAATGCCTCGATAAGCCGGTCGAGATCGCTCGAAGAGATGCCCGGCATGTCACCAAGAACGATCAGGGCGCCGGCGGCGTCATCGCTGACCCGCGCGATGCCGGCCTTCAGCGAGGAAGACAGGCCCTCGGCGAAATCCGGGTTATCTGCGAAGGTCACGTCGAGCCCCGAAAGTGCCGTCCGCACCCGCTCGCGCTGATGCCCGGTGATGACGATCGTGCCTGAGGCTTTCGACGCCAGCGCGCGTTCGGCAGCGCGGCGCACCAGCGGCTTGCCATCGAACAGCGCCAGCAGTTTGTTCGGGCCGCCCATGCGGCTGGAGCGGCCGGCGGCCAGAAGCACCACATCGATCCTTGGCTCGGATCTTGCTGGCCGTGGGGCCGGCAGCGGCTCGCGTGGCTGCGGCCGTGTCGGGATTTCCATCAGCAGCCCGCCAACGCCCATGCCGGCAATGTCCTTCGCCGTCACATCGAGCCCGGCAATCAGCCTGTCGAGAACCCAGTCGAAGCCGTTCTCCTTGGGACTGCGGGCGCAGCCGGGCGCGCCGATCACGTGCTTGCCGTCAAGCGTGCCGAGCACCAACAGGTTGCCTGGATCGACCGGCATGCCGGCACGGATGACGACGCCGCCGGCCTTCTCGATCGCGGCTGGAACAACATCGCCGAAATCGCACATTGCGGAGGCGCCGAAGATCACCACCATGTCGTTGTCGCGCGCCAGCGAGATCGCGGCTTCCGCCACCGCCGCGACTTCGTGCGGCGTGCGACGCTCCGCCGTCAGCCGGGCTGCTGAACGCGCCAGCCTTGCTTCGGTCACCCGCAACGTCTTGTCGAGCACGCTCGGCTTGATGCCGGGTAGCACCGTCTGGATGACGCCGACGCGCACCGGCTGGTAGGCATTGACGGCAAATATCTCGCCGCCATCGCAGATTTTTGCCACGGCATCGACCAGGACAGAGGCAACGGCAAAGGGAATGATCTTTACCGTCGCGACCATCTGTCCCTTCTCGACCGACGCATGCTTTGCCAGCGTGGCGATGGTGATGGTCGGGTCGACGGCGTTGATGGCGTCGATCATCGCCGCGTCGACGGTGAAGATGCCCGCGGCCTTGGCGCAAAGGTTGACCCTCCCGGTCGCGGCAGGCTTCGCCTCGATGTTGCGATGGACCATGCCTTGCGCGATTTTTTCGGCCGCTGCGTCCTCGCCGAGATCGTCTGGCGTCAGGACAGCGGCGACTATCTGGGTTATCCCAGCCGCCTTCAGCACCGACAGATCATCGGCGCTCAGCCGGTGCGCCTTGCGCAAACGCCGCTCGCCGGCCGTGGTGGCGTGCGCCAGCACCGCACCTTCGGCCTGATCGATCGGAACCGGGCCAAATTTCACGCCGCCGCGCCCGTAGAGCGCCACGCGTCCTTTTGGACGCGCAAAGGACGCTCTACTACTTTGAATCTACGCATCGTGCTTCTCCAAAATCGACTCCGATTTCGGAGCCGATGCGTTGCTTTCCAGGCCGCGCGAGCGGAAGGCGTGGATTGCCTGCGCCAGGACCGCGACGGCGATCTCGGCCGGGCTTGCGGCGCCAATATCGAGACCGATCGGCGCATGGATGCGGGCGATCTGATCGGCTGTGGCGCCCAAGGCCAGCAAGCGCTCAGCGCGCTTGGCGTGTGTCTTGCGGCTGCCGAGCGCACCGACATAGAAGCAGTTGGCGTCGAGCGCCGCCTTCAGCGCGAAATCGTCGATCTTGGGATCATGGGTGACGGCGGCGAGCGCCGTGTAGCCATCCAGCGGCTGGCGCGAAAGCACATCCTGCGGCCATTCGGCATGCAGCGCGACATCGGGAAAACGGTCGGGCGTGGCGAAGGCGGTGCGCGGATCGACGATCTCGACGGGGTAGCCGGCGATTTTCGCCATTGGCGCCAGCGCCTGGCTGATATGGACGGCGCCGATCACCACCAGGCGCGGCTGCGGCAGATGGGCGTTGAGGAAGAAGGTGCGCCCTTCGGCCTCGACCGAACCCGAATTGCCCGTGCGAAACGCCTTGGCAATCGCCGCACCAAGATCGCCGGCGACCTGATCGCCTTCGCGCACGATGCGGTCGCGGCCGTCACCAAGATCGGTGACCAGGATCGCCGCGCGGCGGGCGCGGCGTTCAGCGTTGAGTGTCTTCAGCGCATAGGGATCCATTCGAAATCAGCCCAATCTTTCGACATAGACTTTTATTCGGCCACCGCAGGACAGGCCGACCTGCCAGGCGGTCTCGTCGGCAACGCCGAACTCCAGCATTTTCGCCTTGCCCGAACCGATGACGTCGGCCGCCTCGGTCACCACCGCACCCTCGACGCAGCCGCCCGAGACCGAGCCGTGGAAATTGCCGTCGGCGTCGATGACCAGATGACTGCCGGCAGGCCGCGGCGCCGAACCCCAGGTTTCGACCACGGTTGCGATGGCGACATCCTTGCCGTCCTTCATCCAGCCTTCCGCGATAATCAGGGGATCGCGGGCTTCATCGAGATAGATGCTGTTTTCCATGATCGCTTCTCTCAGAGTCTGTTTTTCCCGGGGAGGCATCTGTTTCCCTCGATATGGTTACGCGGCGCGCCTCTCGCCAGCTTGCAGCCATCGGCGCGGATCGACCGACAGTGCCGATTTCTTGTCCAGGGAGGCGCAGAGATCGGCCAGCGCTTCGAGATTGTGCACCGGGCGGAACTCGTCGACATGCGGCAGCATCGCCTTGACGCCGCGAGCGCGGGGCTCGAAGCCGTCGAAGCGCAGCAGCGGGTTCAGCCAGATCAGCCGCCGGCAGGATTTGTGAAGGCGCTCCATCTCCTCCGACAGGCCGGCGACGTCGTCGCGCTCGAGCCCATCGGTGATCAGAAGCACCACCGCGCCCTGTCCCAATACGCGTCGCGACCACAGAAGGTTGAACTCGGAGAGCGCGTCGCCGATGCGCGTGCCGCCCGACCAGTCCTTCACCGCCGCCGAGCAATCGGCAAGCGCGGCGTCGGGGTCGCGATGGCGCATCTGGCGCGTCAAATTGGTGAGCCTGGTGCCGAAGACGAAGGCATGGACGCGCTGGCGCTTTTCCGTCAGCGCATGCAGGAAATGCAGGAAGATGCGCGTATATTGGCTCATCGAGCCGGAAATGTCGGCAAGCACCACCAGCGGCGGGTGAACCTCTCGGGCCGAGCGGAATTTCGGCAGGATCAATTCGCCGCCGGTGCGCGCGGCCGAGCGCATCATGGCACGCGGATCGATGCGGCGGCCATGCGCATCGGCCTTGAAGCGCCGTGTCCTGACCATGTCGAAGGGCAGCTGCAACCGAGCAATCGCCTTCTTGGCCTCGGCCATCTCAGCAGCGTTCATCTGAGCAAAATCCTTGCCCCGCAGTACCTCGTTGCCGGAGAAGGTGAAGCGGGCGTCGACCTCGATTTCGGGAATTTCCTTTGGCGGCTGGCTCTTGCCGTGGCCCTCGAACATCGCCTGGCTGACGCGGTTTTCGGCTGCGCGGGGTTTTTGCTTCTCCTTGTTGTCGGGCGCCACCGGCGAAAACATCGCCAGCATCTTTTCGATCAGCTCGTGCGACTTCCAGAACAGACGGAAGGCCTCGTCGAAGGTGGGATGGTCCTCGTGCCGCGACACCAGCACGGCGTGCAGCGTCCAATAGAAATCGTCGCGGGAACCGATGCCGGCAGCCAGCACCGCCTCGATCGCATCCTTTACCGAGGCCGGCCCGACCCGCATGCCCGCCTTGCGCAAGGTGCGGGCGAAATAGACGATGTTGTCGGCGATGCGCCCGTCCGCTGTCGCCTCTTTCGGTTCGGGACGCGGCGCCATGCCCTACTCCGCCGCCGAAAGCTCGGCTTTCACCTCGTCGAGGATGCGCCGGCTTTCGCCTTGTCCGATGCGGGCAATGTCGTCCTGGTATTTCAACAGCACGCCGATCGTGTCGGAAACGGTTTCCGGATCGAGCGCCACCTTGTCGAGTTCGGTCAGTGCGCCGGCCCAGTCGATGGTTTCGGCGACGCCAGGCACCTTGAACAGCTCGATCTGGCGCAGCTTCTGGATGAACGAAACCACTTCCGCCGAGAGCCGACGGTTGGCCTGCGGCACTTTCCTGCGCACGATCTCCAGCTCGCGTTCGGCATTGGGATAGTCGACCCAGTGATAGAGGCAGCGCCGCTTCAGCGCGTCGTGGATCTCGCGGGTGCGGTTGGTGGTGATGAGGACGATTGGCGGCTCTTCCGCCTTGATCGTTCCGAGCTCGGGCACCGTGACCTGGAAGTCCGACAGGATTTCGAGCAGGAACGCTTCGAAGGCTTCGTCGGTGCGGTCGAGCTCATCGATCAGGAATACCGGGGCGGCGCCGGCCTTGCCGGTCAGCGCATCGAGCACCGGGCGGCGGATCAGGTATTTTTCGGAGAAGACATTGCGCTCCATATCGGAGCGGTCAACCTTGCCAGCCGCCTCCTCCATGCGGATTTCGATCATCTGGGCGGCGTAGTTCCACTCATAGACGGCAGAAGAGACATCGAGGCCTTCATAGCATTGCAGGCGGATCAGCCGGCGGCCGAGCGCCTGCGCCAGCACCTTGGCGATCTCGGTCTTGCCGACGCCAGCCTCGCCCTCAAGGAAGAGCGGCCGCTGCATGCGCAGCGAGAGAAACAACACGGTCGCCAGCGACCGGTCCGCCACATAGTCCACACCGGTCAGCAGAGCGAGCGTCTCGTCGATCGTCCGCGGCGCCGGGCGCGGTTTCAACTCGGTCATTCTCTCTCCGTGGGTACAACCATGGCGCTACAAGGCGTGGTAGCCGCGATCGTGATAGATCAGCGGCCGCAAATTATCGCCGATGCGCAGGCCTGTCACCTTGCCAAAAAGCACACGATGGGTGGCGAGATCCTTGGTGTCGATCAACTCGCAGTCGAACACGGCCAGCGCACCCTTCAGTGTCGGTGCGCCGGTCGAGATGACATCCCATTCGCCCAGCGCAAAGCGCTCTGCAGCCGGCAGGCCGGTGAGACCGGAAAAGCCAACCGACAGCGCCTCCTGATGCGAAGCCAGCGTGTTCAAGGCGAATTTGCCGTTCTTCACGAACGGCTCGTTCTTGGGATTTTCGCGGTTGAGGCAGACCAGAATGGTCGGCGGCGTGTCCGACACCGAACAGGCCGCGATGACGGTCGCGCCGCGCTTGCCACCGGGACCATCGGTGGTCACCACATGGACGTGGCCGGCAAAATGGCTCATCGCGTCGCGATAGGCCTGCGGCCCAATGTCGTTCTTCTTCAGCACCGATGATTTTCCCTTGGAACCCAACCGTTATATATGGCCACATAGTGCCTGCCACAAGCGAAGTGCTTGACTTGCATCCTGAAATTCGCGTGTTGCACCGGGGTTAGGCAGCCTTTAGGTCTTTGTCGGGCATAGTGCCGGGAAACGCTTGGCCGGCACGGAGGAATTCTTCGCACGCATGCGATTCGGGACAACGACAATAGCGCTGCTGGCCTGGCTGTCGCTCTGCGGCACTGCGGGCGCCGAGACGCTGCTCGTCGGTGTCGCGGCGCCGCTGTCCGGACCGTCGGCGATCCTCGGCAAGCAGGTCGAGGCGGGCGCCGGCCTGGCGGCAGAAGCGAGCGGCGCCGAGCTCAAGACGGTCGATGACGCCTGTACGGCCGATGGCGGCGCCGCCGCAGCGAGGGAATTCGCGGCGGCGAAGGTCCGCGTGGTCGTGGGCTTTCTCTGCACCGACGCGATCGAGGCGGCGCTGCCCATCCTGAAGGACGCCAACATCCCTGTCATCACCGTCGGCGTGCGCACCGAAAGCCTGACCGACCGGCGCGCCAAGACCGGCTGGCCGGTGTTTCGCCTCGGACCGCGCGGCGACGACGAGCGCAACGCCGTCGCCACCATCCTCACGCGGCTCTGGCAGAACGAGCTGTTCGCCATCATCGACGACGGCACGATCTACGGCCGCGAGATCGCCGAGACGTTTCGCGCAGCAGCCGAGCAGGCGGCGCTGAAACCGGTGTTCGTCGACACGTTCCGGCCACAGCTCGACAACCAGATCGGCCTGGTCGGACGGCTGAAGAAAGCCGGCGCGACGCACATCTTTGCCGGCGGCGACGGCGACGACATCGCCATCATGGGCCGCGACGCCGGCCAGCTCGATGCCGGGATGACTTTTGCCGGTGGCGAAACGCTGCGCACGCCGCCCGGCGACGTGGCCTATGCCACCGGCACGCTGATGATCGCGCAGCCCGAATGGTCCGACGCCGCCGACCCCAAGGTGCTGGAGGCGTTTGCCGCACGAGGGATCGCGCCGGAAGGCTACGCGCTGCCGGCCTATGCGGCGATGGAGACCGCCAAGGCGGCCGCGGACCTGGCGGCAACTTCCGGCGGGCCGCTTGCCGAAGCGCTTAACGCGCACGATTTCACCACCGTGATCGGACCGGTCCGTTTTGATGAAAAGGGCGATCTCAGCCAGAATCCCTACCGCGCCTTTCGTTTCGATGGCGCGCGTTTCGTGCCTTTCGAGGTGAAGTGATGTTTCGCACGGGACCGCGCAATCTGATCACCGATGTCGCCGGCCTGCGCGTCGGCAACGCTTCCGACGCCACGCTGAAGTCAGGCGTGACTGCCGTGCTTTGCGATGAACCGGCGGTGGCTGGTGTCCAGGTGCTGGGCGGCGCGCCGGGCACGCGCGAAACAGACCTGCTGGAACCGCATAATTCCATCGAAACGATCCATGCCGTCGTGCTTTCCGGTGGCTCCGCCTTCGGCCTCGACGCCGCGTCGGGCGTGCAGGCGGCCTTGCGCGAGAGGAATATCGGCGTCGAGGTCGGCGGCTTTCGCGTGCCGATCGTGCCGGCGGCGATCCTGTTCGACCTGCGCAACGGCGGCGACAAGGATTGGGGCCTCTATCCGCCTTACCGGGACCTAGGCTACGAGGCCTCGCAGGCAGCGGGCATCGACTTCCCACTCGGTACGGTCGGCGCCGGCACCGGCGCGCTGAGTGCAGGCCTAAAGGGCGGCCTCGGCTCGGCCTCGACGGTGCTCGACAGCGGCGTCACCATCGGCGCGCTGGCCGCCGTCAACCCGACCGGCTCGGTGACGGTTGGTCGCGGCAAGCACTTCTGGGCGGCACCGTTCGAAATCGGCGACGAGTTTGGCGGGCTCGGCTATCCCTCGCCAATGCCGGCCGATGCGAGACGGATCCTGCTGAAATTCCGCGACAAGACCATAGAGCCCGGCGGCAACACCACCATAGCCGTCATCGCCACCGATGCCGTTCTCACCAAGGCCGCCGCGAAACGCCTTGCCATAGCAGCGCATGACGGCTTCGTGCGCGCCACTTGGCCGACGCACACGCCCGCCGACGGCGATCTGGTGTTCGCGCTGGCGACGGGCAAGAGCGGCATCGCGCTAGCGCCCAACGATGCGATCGACCTCTACGCCGCAGCCGGCGCCACCATGGCGCGCGCCATCAGCCGCGGCGTCTTTGCCGCGACGCCGGCCAACAACGATCTCTTTCCGGTCTGGTCGTCGCGCTGAATACGCGACACCGTGTGATCGCTGAAAGCAACACTGGGATCGCTGAATACGCGACCCTGGGATCAGGTGGGATCGGATTTTTCTTCCTCGAAGGTGACCGCGACGTCCGAATTTGCCGACAGCCAGACCTTCTTGCCGTCGACTTCGGCGACGAGGCTGAGCGGGATATAGTGGTGATGGCCCTTGTGCGTGCCCATGCCACTGTCAGCCTTGGTGAGCTTGATCCGCTGCCCCTCGACTTTGTCGACAGTGCCGACATGAACGCCATCGGCGCCGATCACTTCCATATGCTCGCGAATTTTGCTGGCGTCGGTCATGGTGGGGTCTCCCGTTGATGCTGCCGACAATAACATTCGATGGCCGAATTGGATGCATGGTTCTCAGATAGCACGACGTTTTGACCATCTCGTGATAGGGAACCGTTCAACCCGGCGGTGGAGAAAAAACCCAATGCGAAATCTCGTCCTTTCTGCCTTTCTCCTGCTCGCCCATTTGGCAGCGCCTCTCGCCGCTCATGCCGGCGACGTCGCCGAGCTTGAAATCCTCGGCTTCAGCCAGGACGGAAGCGTGTTCGCCTTCGAGGAATATGGCGTCCAGGATGGGTCGGGATTTCCCTACGCGAACCGCTATTACATCAATACCGCTGACGACAGCTTTCTCCAGGGCACGCCGATCAAGGTCCGGCTTGACGACGAGAATGCCACGCTCGAAGCGGCGCGCCTGCAAGCTCGGCAAAAGGGTGAAGCCATCGTCAAGCAGGACGAATTGACCGCCAATCGCGGCATCACCGCCGGGTTCAATCCGGTGACGGAGCTTTCGGCCGATCCGTTCCGCATGGTGGTGAACCCGCGCCCGATCTTCTTTCCGGTCGACGATCCGCTCGAATTCCGGCTCGACGAGATCGGTATGAACAATACCGAAGGCTGCGAGAGCCAGGGCGAGATCAACGGCTTTCGCCTGCTGCGTATCGAAGCGAAGGCCGGCAGCCAGACCCATCTGCTGCATGAAGACAAGTCGATCCCAAAAAGCCGAGGCTGTCCGAATGGTTATAGGATCGGTGCGGTGCAGACGTTTTCGCCGCAAGGCCTCAGCGCCTATGCGGTACTGATCGCGGTACGCCGATACGGCTTCGAAGGGCCGGACTTTCGCTGGATCGCGGTGACCGGCCGCCTGTGACGCCGCTCCCCGTCATCCGCAACCGCGTCTTGAGTCTTGTCCGGCGCGCCCTGCCGTCCCCGGCCACAGCCCTTTGCGGCGCTTTGCTGTGGGGTGTAGCGATGGGCGCCAGCGCATTCTTCAATTTGCTGCTGGATGACTGGGAGACGCCGGCCAAGATCCGCTTCGTCTCGCTGCTCTATGCCGCCGGCGGAGCGCTCGCCTTTCCGGTTGGCCTGTTCCTGGCGCGGCTGGTCTCGCTTGGCCGGCACTGGGAAGTTGCCTTTGCGGCCGCCTTTATCTGCCTTCTTACCGCGACGATCGCCTTGACCGGCGGGCTCTTCGCGCTGCAATACCGCTCCTACTATGTCCAGTGGCATGCACCGGCATTGACCATCGCCTGGTCTATCCAGTTCGTGTTCACGATGGCGACGGCGCTTTATCAGTTCATCGTTCTGGGCATCCGGCTTTATTTTCCGCTCGGTTTCATCGCGCTGTTTGCCGCCGGCATCTGGTTTGCGCGGCAGCAGCGTTGAGCATTTTGTCGGCCTCTGTTAGGACGCGGGCAAACGCTCTCGCAAGTCAGGACTGACCGATGATTCCTCGCTACTCCCGGCCGGAAATGGTGGCCATCTGGTCGTCCGAAACCCGGTTCCGCATCTGGTTCGAGATCGAGGCCTATGCTTGCGACGCACTGGCCGAACTTGGCGTGATCCCGAAAGAAGCCGCAAAGACCATCTGGGAAAAGGGCGGCGCTGCTAAATTCGACGTCGAGGCCATCGACGAGATCGAGCGCGTCACCAAGCACGATGTCATCGCCTTCCTGACCCATCTCGGTGAATTCGTCGGGCCTGACGCCCGCTTCATCCACCAGGGCATGACCTCCTCGGACGTTCTCGACACCTGCTTTGCCGTGCAATTGACCCGCGCCAGCGACATTCTTCTGGCCGACATCGACGGCCTGCTTGCGGCGCTCAAGCGCCGCGCTTTCGAGCACAAGGACACCGTCACCATCGGCCGCAGCCATGGCATCCATGCCGAGCCGACCACTTTCGGCGTCAAGCTGGCGCAGGCCTATGCCGAATTCTCGCGCTGCCGCGAGCGCCTGGTGCATGCGCGTGAGGACATCGCGACCTGCGCCATCTCCGGTGCTGTCGGCACGTTTGCCAATATCGACCCTTATGTCGAAGAGCATGTGGCGAAGAAACTCGGGCTGAAGCCGGAACCGGTGTCGACGCAGGTGATCCCGCGTGATCGCCACGCCATGTTCTTTGCCACGCTCGGCGTCATCGCCTCGTCGATCGAGCGGCTGGCGATCGAGATACGCCATTTGCAGCGCACCGAAGTGCTGGAAGCGGAAGAGTATTTTTCGCCCGGACAAAAAGGCTCGTCGGCGATGCCGCACAAGCGCAACCCGGTCTTGACCGAAAATCTGACCGGCCTTGCCCGCATGGTGCGTTCCTTCGCGCTGCCGGCGATGGAGAACGTGGCGCTTTGGCACGAGCGCGACATTTCGCATTCCTCGGTCGAGCGCATGATCGGGCCGGACGCGACGGTGACGCTCGATTTCGCGCTGTCGCGGCTGACCAGCGTCGTCGACAAATTGCTTGTCTACCCTGATAACATGCTGAAGAACATGAACAAGTTCCGCGGCCTGGTGCATTCGCAGCGTGTGCTGCTGGCACTGACCCAGGCCGGCGTGTCCCGCGAAGACGCTTACCGTCTGGTGCAGCGCAATGCCATGAAGGTGTGGGAGCAAGGGGCTGATTTTCTTGAGGAACTTCTCGCCGACAAGGAGGTCACGGCTGCCTTGCCGGAAGCCGAGATCCGCGAGAAATTCGACCTTGGCTACCACACCAAGCATGTCGACACGATCTTCAAGCGAGTATTCGGAGAAGCGTGATGATTTCAGCGGCTGGAGACTTCGATTTTCTCGCCCTGCCGGGGCGCGGCAACTCCGGGCCGGATCACTGGATGTCGCATTGGTGCCAGGCGTTCCCGAATTCGAGCCGCGTGCTGCAAGCCGAATGGGACAGGCCCAGCCCTGCGGACTGGATCGGCCGGGTGGATGCCGCGGTTGCCGCCGCACCTCGGCGCGTGGTGCTGCTTGCGCACTCACTGGCGGTGGCGACAGCGGTGAAGTGGGCAGCCAGCGCCAGCCAAAGCCAGCTCAACAAGGTTGCAGGCGCGCTGCTGGTTGCCCCGACCAATGTCGAGGATCCCGATCCGTCCTTCGACCTGGTTCGTCCCTTCGCGCCGATGCCGTTGAAGCGCCTGCCCTTTCCGACGCTGGTGGTGGCCAGCCGAACCGATCCGCGCGTGACTTTCAATCAAGCGACGGCCTTTGCCGCCGCCTGGGGCGCGGAACTCGCCGATGCCGGCGATCTCGGCCACATGGGAAACGAGGTCCGCCTTGGCCCGTGGCCGGCGGGCCTGCTCATGCTTGGCCGTTTGCTGGGAAAAGCCGGTCTCTAGAGCGGCGGACTTTCAAGTCTAACCGTGCCGCCGCTCTATCTTTTTGTTTGAGCATCGGATTTCCCAAAACCGGTTCCCACTTTTGGGTCCGATGCTCTAGACACCGACGAACTGATCAGGCCTTACCGGGAACGGTCCTGATTACCGTTCCCCAGGGGTCCTCACGGGCCGTCTCATCGGTCACATTGTCCGAACGCATCTCGACCCAGGCGAGGCCAGACCGGGCGGGATCGCGACGACCGGCGCCTGAACTCTGCCAGGCATTGGCGCCGATATGGTGGTGGTAGCCACCGGACGACAGGAATACCGCCGCGCCGCCATATTTCGCTACAGTATCGAAGCCGAACTCCTGGTTCCACCAGGCTTCGGCCTCTTCCGGCCGGCCCACGCGCAAATGGACGTGGCCGATGATGCTGTTGTCCGGCGCGCCCTGCCAGCCGGCATCGCCTGCCGGAACTTCGGCGACGACCGAGGGGATATTCAGCCGCTCGGTCGCCATCGCGATCTTGTCGCCGTTCCACTTCCAGTCCCGCCGCGGGCGATCGGCGTAGATCTCGATGCCGTTGCCCTCGGGGTCGGTCAGATAGAGCGCCTCGCTGACCAGATGGTCTGATGCGCCCTCAATGCCGATCTTGTTGGCGATGGCATGGTTGATCCAGCGGCCGAGATCGGCACGGCTGGGCAGCAGGAAGGCGGTGTGGAACAGGCCAGCGCTGCGCGGATCGTCAGGCTTTGCCGCCGGATCCGCCTCGATGACAAGCAATGGGCGATTGGCGGCCCCCAGCGTGATGGCGCCGTCGGCGCGGCTCAGTTCCTGCAGGCCGACGACCTTGCGATAATAGGCGGCCAGGGTTTCGGCGTCCCGCGCGCGCAACCCGACGCGGGCAACGCTCACCGGTGTCGTGGCGGCAAAAGGCAATTCGCTCATCGAACTCTCCGTTGGGCAGCACCTGACGAAGCTCCCAAAGCCAAGAGCCCGGCGCCGCCGATCATTGTACGTCGTGTCAGCGCCAAAATCCCGGTCCTTCACGGCTGTCTCTTCCCGATGACAGATCGTCGATCACGATCGTTCACACAAGACGGCAGGAAGCGAACAAGGTGTTCACTATTGTGATCACAAGCGTCGAACAGCTTTGGCTTGGCACATGGCCTTATCCAAGAACCGGCACCCACTTTTTTCAGATCATGCGCGGTTGCATGCGGCGATGCCGCTCGCTACATGCGCGCCATGAAAGTCAGGGATGCAGATATTCTCATCGTGCCGGGCTACACCAATTCCGGCCCGGATCATTGGCAAAGCCGCTGGCAAGCGAAATTGTCGACGGCACGCCGCGTCGAGCAGGCGGAATGGTCGAAGCCGGTGCGCGACGACTGGACGGCGAGCGTGGCGAAAGCGGTCAACGAGGCCGAGCGGCCGGTCGTCCTCGTCGCGCATTCGCTCGGTGTCGCCACGGCTGTCCAGGCCATGCCGCAGTTCCAGCGGCCGGTAGCCGGGGCTTTTTTCGTGGCGCCACCCGACGTCGCCAATCCCAAGATAAAGCCGAAGCACCTGATGACCTTCGGCCCCTACCCGCGCGAGCCGCTGGCCTTCCCCTCGTTGCTGATCGCCAGCCGCAACGACCCGTTCTGCGCCTTCGAAATTGCCGAAGACATTGCCGGCGCCTGGGGCTCGCTGTTCATCGACGCCGGCGATGCCGGCCATCTCAATGCGGATTCGGGATTCGGGCCGTGGCCTGAAGGCTCGATGACCTTCGCCAAGTTCCTGACGGACCTTTAGGATCCGAGCGAATCCCTGACATCCTTCAGCAAGGTTTTTGCGCCGAGCGAAATGAGCGAATGCTCGGAGCCCATGGCCAGCAGCCGGTAGCCCATGGCCACCACACGGCCGGCAATGGCCGGCTCCATGACGTAGATCGCGGCGTGCTTGCCGGCCTTGCGCGTGCGTTCGGCGATCGAGGCGACCGTTTCCATCATGCTTTCCAGCGTCGAACTGACGGTGGTGCCTTTCGACCAGGCAATCGAGAAATCCGACGGGCCGAGGAAGATGCCGTCGATGCCCGGCGTGTCGAGAATGCCGTCGAGCGCGTCGAGCGCGGCGCGGGTCTCGACCATGGCAAAGGCCATGGTGCGCTGATTGCTATCGCGCAGCCAATCGGCAAAGTCGCCCTTGCCGTAGCGCGGGAAGGCGTAGGTCGGCCCCCAGGAGCGCTCGCCGAGCGGCGGGTATTTCATGGCGGCCGCGAACAGCCTGGCGTCAGCAACAGAATTCACCATCGGCGCAATCACCGCCTCGGCGCCGAAATCGAGCGCGCGGCTGGCCATGTCGAAGCGGCCGACTGGAATGCGCACCAGCGCCGGTTTGTCGGCCGCCAGGACCGGCGCGATGCCGCGCAACACGCTGTCCTCGTTATGACCGCCATGCTGCATGTCGAGCGTGACGGCATCGAACCCCTGTTTGGCCAGGATTTCGACCGTCAAGGCATCCGGCACGCCGGACCACGCGGTGCACAGCGTTTCATCCGCCGCCAAGCGTGACTTCAGGGACATTCGCGCGTTCCTTGTTGGATAGAGGCCCGTGGGTCTGGCGCAGTTTCAGCCGGAAACGACAGCAAAGGCAAAGAAAAACCGCCCGGCTGGGCCGGGCGGTCTATTGGTCCAGAATCCATCAGGTATTTTTGATCTGTTCGATGGCCTGCGCCATCAGCTCATCCATGGTGCGGCGGATCTGATGGTCCGACTGGTCGACGCCGGCCTCATCGAAATCCTTGCGGATCTTGCGAAAAACGTCGTGATCGCCGGCTTCCTCGATGTCAGCGACGACCACCTGCTTGGCGTAGGCTTCGGCATCGGCGCCAGATTTACCCAGTTTTTCCGCGGCCCACATGCCGAGCGCCCTGTTGCGGCGGGCCGAGGCCTTGAACCGAAGCTCCTCGTCGAATGCGAATTTGCGCTCGAAGCCCTCTTCGCGGTCTTTCATGCTGCTCATGGCATCCCTCCGATGAAATCCGATTCGTTGACGGTGAATATGTGTGGTGGGCAAGCACAAACCAAAAGGCCGCAGGTCGGTCAATATGCTACATCACTTGCTGCGCTGCGGCATTTCGGTCCGGAAAGCGGTGATTGAAAGGATTTGCCGATTGAGCAAACACCGGGATTGAGATAGACACCGGCATTGAACCCTACCCGTTGCCTCACTAATTTAGGCTGACGGACAGGAACTGGTCGCTTGCCGCCTGCCCGGAAATCCAGAGAAAAATCAGATGAAAAATCGCCGCCGCATTTATGAAGGCAAGGCCAAGATCCTCTATGAAGGACCTGAGCCGGGAACGCTGATCCAGTTCTTCAAGGACGACGCCACCGCCTTCAACAAGAAGAAACATGAAGTCGTCGATGGCAAGGGCGTGCTCAACAACCGCATTTCCGAGCATATCTTCAACCATCTCAACCGGATGGGCATTCCCACCCACTTCATCCGCCGGCTCAACATGCGCGAGCAGTTGATCAAGGAAGTCGAGATCATCCCGCTCGAGGTGGTCGTGCGCAATGTCGCCGCCGGCTCGCTGTCCAAACGCCTCGGCATCGAGGAAGGCACCGTGCTGCCGCGCTCGATCATCGAATTCTATTACAAGGCCGACGCGCTCGACGATCCGATGGTGTCGGAAGAGCACATCACCGCTTTCGGCTGGGCAAGCCCGCAGGAGATCGACGACGTCATGGCGCTGGCCATCCGCGTCAACGATTTTCTGTCCGGCCTGTTCATGGGCGTCGGCATCCAGCTCGTCGACTTCAAGATCGAGTGCGGCCGCCTGTTCGAGGGCGAGATGATGCGCATCGTCGTCGCCGATGAGATCTCGCCCGATTCCTGCCGGCTGTGGGACGTGGCGACGCAGGACAAGCTCGACAAGGACCGCTTTCGCCGCGACATGGGCGGGTTGGTCGAAGCCTACCAGGAAGTTGCCCGCCGACTCGGCATCATGAACGAGAACGAGCCACCGCGCCACGCTGGGCCGGTACTCGTCGCGTCCAGCGAGCCGCCGAAGGGCATGAAGCACTAAACCCAAACAGGAGCATGTCCAGCGTGATCAAGGCCCGCGTTACCGTAACCCTGAAAAACGGTGTGCTCGACCCGCAAGGCAAGGCAATCGAACACGCGCTGTCGGGACTGGGTTTTGGCGGCGTCGGCCAAGTGCGCCAGGGCAAGGTGTTCGACGTCGAACTCGCCGAGACCGACAAGGCCAAGGCCGAGGCTGATCTCAAGGCGATGTGCGACAAGCTTCTGGCGAATACCGTGATTGAGAACTATAGTGTGGCCATAACCTGAGGTTGTGTCGGAGGGGCTGGTGGCGGAAGTCACGAACGACCTGATGTTCGAGCTTCTAAAGCGCGTGCATCACGAAATCGGTGAGCTTCGTCAGGACGTTTCCGAGACGAAACGGGAATTGAATGTGATGCGGGGTCACATGGCGGCAACGCAAAGCGATATTCATAACATTTATGGCATTCTCGCCCGACAGGACGAACGCCTGGAGCGTATCGATCGCCGTTTAGACCTGCGCGAACTCGCCGAAGCCCAGAGGCCTTACGAACCGAAATGAAATCAGCCGTCGTCCTTCTCCCCGGCCTCAATCGCGACCGCGATATGATTGCGGCACTGACCAAGATTTCCGGCAAGGCGCCGGCCACCGTCTGGCAGACCGACACCGAAATCCCCGACGTCGACCTGATCGCCATTCCGGGCGGCTTTTCCTTCGGCGACTATCTGCGCTGCGGCGCGATTGCCGCGCGCATGCCGGTGATGCGGGCGGTCGCCGAAAAGGCGGCCAAGGGCGTCATGGTCATCGGCGTTTGCAACGGCTTCCAAATCCTGGTCGAGGCCGGAATGCTGCCGGGCGCGCTGATGCGCAACAGCTCGCTGAAATTCGTCTGCCGGCAAGTGAAATTGCAGATCGCCAATGCCAACACCATGTTCACCCGCCGCTACCAGCCGGGCCAGGTCATCCGTTCGCCGGTGGCGCATCACGACGGCAATTATTTCGCCGACGCCGAGACGCTTCGCAGGATCGAAGGCGAAGGCCAGGTGGTGTTCCGCTATGCCGAGGGAACCAATCCCAACGGCTCGATCAACGACATCGCCGGAATCATCAACAGCCAGGGCAATGTGCTGGGCCTGATGCCGCATCCCGAGAACCTGATCGAAGCGGCCCATGGCGGCAATGACGGCCGGGCTTTGTTCGAAGGTGCGCTCGGCATCGCCGCTTGATATTTCCCTTCCAACCTGAGACGGAAGCCGCTTGACCATGAGACAGACGATCGCCTGCCTCGCTCTCATCGCAACCGGTTTTGTGCTTGCGTCCTGCCAGTCGAGCCCGAAGAGCGCAACGGTCCCCGCGGGCAAGAGCGCCTCGCTGCTGGCCATGGAGCAAGTCGCAATCGCCGCCCACAAATGCTGGATCGCCAGCAAGGATCCTGCCTTCAAATCCTACCAGATGGCCAATGAACTGAATTCGTTCAGCGGCACGCCGCGCTTCCTGCTGGTCCCAGTCAAGCATTATGGCGGAAAACCATTGCTGGTTGTGCAGGCGAAGGGCAATTCCAGCCGCGTCGACGTTTTCGGTCCGCTGATGGCCGAGCCGCTTGGCGCGCGCATCGGCTCCGACATCGCCCGCTGGCAGGCGGGCAATCCCTCCTGCACCGCCGACGCATAGGGCGATGGGCCGGTTCCTGCAGATATCAGGCCTGGTCATTGGCCTGGTCGGGCTTGTCCTGCAGTTTTGCATCACCATCCCGGCGTCGATGCAAGCGGGCCGCAGTTTCCTCGGCTCGCTCATCTTCTATTTCAGCTTCTTCACCATCCTGACCAATATCGGCGCGGTGCTCGTCCACACCGCCCTGCTGTCCTCCACCGGCTATGCCTGGTTTCCGGCTTTTGCCGGGCCGCGGGTGCGTGCGGGCGTGGCGGTGGCGATCGCGCTGGTCTTCATCATCTACGCAACCGTTCTGGCGCAGCTTTGGCAACCGCAAGGGCTGTTTCTCGTCTGCGACGTGCTGCTGCATTATGTGACGCCGATGCTGTTCGTGCTGTGGTGGCTTGTGGCCGGCGCCGACGGCACCACAAGGTGGCGCGACATATCCTGGTGGATGGTCTATCCCATTGCCTACCTGGTCTATGTGCTGGCGCGGGCGCCGATCGCCGGCGAGGTGCCCTACCCCTTCCTCAGTGTCGCCAAGAACGGCGCGACCAGCGTCGCCATCTCGGCGCTGGCCGTCACCGGGCTTTTTCTGGTACTGTGCCTCATTGCCGTGCTTCTGGACAACGGCGTCTCGCACCTGAGGGCACAAAAAACACGTTAGAGCAATTCCAGGAAAAGTGTGAAACGGTTTTCCGTCCGGAATTGCGCAGTGCTCAGTCCCAGAATGCTTTCAGGCCTTCGCGATGGGCATCGCAACGCGAGATGCCGATGTCTTTCAACTGCTCGTCGGTCATCTCCAGCAGTGCCAGCCGGCTGCGGCGGCGCTCATAGAGATGGTCGAGCAAGGTTGCCAGCGACCTGACCATGCGCACGAGGCGGCGGACATAGGCCTTCCAGCTCGAGGGCCGATCGGCATACCCGAATGCTTCGGTACCTGCTCGATTGATTGCCTTGATTGTACTCATTGCCATGGCTGCCAAAAATTCCGATTGTACCCTTTTCACCACGCAATCCATATGTATTGACTCCCAATTCGGTGCAATATAGAAAATTGTCACCATGACAAATTGGCTTCCCGATCTCAGTGCCGGTTCCGGCCCCCTCTATCAGCGTCTTGCTGACAGCATTGAGTCAGATATCGACAAGGGCCTTATCGGAGCCGGCGCAAAGCTGCCGCCGCAGCGCGATCTGGCCTACGATATCGGCGCGACCGTCGGCACGGTCGGCCGGGCCTATCAATTGTTGCGCGAGCGCGGCCTGGTGAGCGGAGAGGTCGGGCGCGGCACCTATGTCCTGGCTCAACAATCGGAGGGCACGAAGCCCGACTTCCTCGAACCCGGCCAGCAAGGCACACGCTTTGTCGATGCGCCGCGCGGCAAGCTGCGCTTCGACAGCACGGCCGCACCCGACGTCGGCCAGGGCGCCATTATTGCCGACGTGCTGTCGCGCACCGCGCAGGACCATCCGCATGAAATTTCAAGCTACACGCGCGACTTTCCCGACCGCTGGTTCGAGGCCGGCAGCCATTGGCTGGCCCGGAATTCCTTTCGCCCGGCGTCCGACGCCATCGTGCCGACCCTCGGCACGCATGCAGCTGTCATGGCGGCCATCGCCGCGATCACCACGCCCGGCGACACGATAGCCTTCGAGCACCTCACCTATTCGCAGATCTCGCGCAGCGCCGGCCTGATCGGCCGCCGCACCGCGCTGGTAACATCGGACAATGAAGGCGTCGATCCCGACGATTTCGAACGCGTCTGCGCGCAAAAGCATCCAAAGATGATGTTCCTGATGCCGACAGCCCAGAACCCGACGCTGGTGACGATGCCGGCGGCGCGCCGGGAGGCGATCGCGCGCGTGGCGCGCCGATACAATGTCATCCTGATCGAGGACGACCTCTATGGCCACCTGACCGACAACACGGAGCCGATGCTGGCCGAATATGCCCCCGAACGGACCATAGTTGCCGGCGGCCTGTCGAAATCGGTGGCAGCGGGCGTTCGCGGCGGGTGG
>NZ_NWQG01000117.1:0-1123 GCF_002529485.1 Mesorhizobium sanjuanii | reverse complement strand
GGGTGGCGCACAAGATGATGACCGGCGGCCTGCCCTTCCTGCTGGCGGAAGTCGGGGCACGGCTGGTGCTGTCCGGCCAGGCCCACGAGATCCGCGAGCGCAGCATCGCCGAAATCGGCGGGCGCATCGCGATCGTACGCGAGACATTGGCCGGGTTCGACTTCAGGGCGCATGACAGGGTGCCGTTCGTCTGGCTTTCCTTGCCCGACCCATGGCTTTCCGGCACCTTCAAGAATGCCTGCCTTGAGAACGGCGTGCTGCTCGACGATGAAGACGAGTTCAAGGCCGGCCGTTCGGAGCAGGTGTTCCATGGCGTTCGCTTCGGCGTTTCGCAGCCGGGGCAACGCAAGGATCTTGCCGATGGTATCGCGGTGATCCGGCGGCTGCTCGACGAAGGCCGCGCCGGCTACGACAGTTTTTCCTGAGTTCGGCCCCGCGGTTCGGCAAGTCGGTCAGGCATGCGCGCCGCCCTGTGGTTTTCCGGCGTTTTTCGCTAATCGATGGGGTGTAACAGCGCCGAGCTTGCGATAAGAGGGGACTCAAAATCCCCGCTCCCACGGATACAAATCGCCGCCCATGACCATTTCCAATTCCGTGCCGATCACTCCGGACCTCATTGCCGCGCACGGGCTGAAGCCCGACGAATACCAGCGCATCCTCGACCTGGTCGGGCGCGAGCCGAGTTTTACCGAGCTTGGCATCTTCTCGGCGATGTGGAACGAGCACTGCTCCTACAAATCCTCGAAAAAGTGGCTGCGCACGCTGCCGACCACCGGGCCGCGGGTCATCCAGGGGCCGGGCGAGAATGCCGGCGTGGTCGATATCGGCGACGGCGACTGCGTCGTCTTCAAGATGGAGAGCCACAACCACCCCTCCTATATCGAACCCTATCAAGGGGCCGCGACAGGCGTCGGCGGTATATTGCGCGATGTCTTCACCATGGGCGCGCGGCCGATCGCGGCGATGAACGCACTGCGCTTCGGGGCGCCCGACCATCCCAAGACCAGACATCTCGTTGCCGGCGTTGTTTCCGGCGTCGGCGGCTACGGCAATTCCTTTGGCGTGCCGACGGTCGGCGGCGAGGTCAATTTCGACGCCCGCTATAACGGCAACATCCTGGTCA
>NZ_NWQG01000116.1:0-43313 GCF_002529485.1 Mesorhizobium sanjuanii | reverse complement strand
GCGCTGTCACGCTCAGGGCGGACGGCAACCTCCTTTCGCTCACCGATGCGACGGGTTCGGGCGGCGTGGTGGCGCAATCGATCGGCGGCGGCGGCGGCAATGGCGGCCGCACGACCTCTATCGCGGGCGCCGTCAGCAATGGCGTGGCTGTCAATCTTGGCGTCGGCGTCGGTGGCGGCGGCGGTGGCGGCGGCGAGGGCAAGACAGTCCGGGTCGAGACCGGGCTTGTCAGCGGCGGAAGGATCGAAACCCAGGGCTTCCAGGCCGTGGGCATCATGGCCCAGTCGGTTGGCGGCGGCGGCGGCACTGCCGGCGACACGTTCGGTGGCGCCGGCGGCTACGGTAACAATGTGACAGTGAGCGCCACCGTCAACATCGGCGGCGGCGGCGGTAATGGCGATTTCGCCGGCGACGTCCATGTGACCAATGCGATGTCGGTAACGACCAGCGGCGATTCCAGTAGCGCGATCGTAGCGCAGTCGATTGGCGGAGGTGGCGGCAATGGCGGCACCAGCACCGGCGGATCGGCCAATGTCGGCGGCGGCAGCGGCGTCAATGTCGCGGCGAATTTCGCCATGGGCGGCGGCGGCGGCACCGGCAGCTACGGCAATACGGTCGACGTCATCAATTCGGGTACGCTGACCACGACCGGCGCCTTTTCGTCGGGCATCATCGCCCAGTCGATCGGCGGCGGCGGCGGCATTGGCGGTTCCAGCACCGCCAAGTCCTACAATATCGGCGGCAGCAGCCAGACCAGCGTCAACGTGAACATGGGCCTGGCCGGACATGGCGGCGGCGCCAGCGAAGCCAGGAGGGTGACCGTCAACAATTCCGGTTTCATCACCACGCAGGGCTTCGGTTCGTCCGGCATCATGGCGATGGCGGTCGGCGGCGGTGGTGGCGCAAGCGGCGCGGCTTCGGCATCCGACGAAACCGTCGGCGGTGGTGCCGGCGACGATGGCAAGACGACGGTTTCGATCGGCGTGGCGCTCTCTCTGCCGGGCGGCACTGCAGGCGATGGCGGCGAAGTGTCGGTCACCAACAGCAATTGGATCATCACCGACGGCGCCTTCTCCTACGGCATCAGCGCCAGTTCCATCGGTGGCGGCGGCGGCGTCGGTGGCTCGGCGTCGGCCGGTGCCGAAGCCGAATACGCGATCGGCGGCGCTATTGCCGGCTTTGGCGGCAGCGCCGGCGAAGGCAAGCTCGTCGAGGTCACCAATCAGTCCACCGGTCTGATCTGGACGAGGCAGGAAAATTCCATCGGTATCTTCGCGCAGTCGATCGGCGGTGGCGGCGGCGCCGGCGGTGCTGGCAAGAGCACCGGCAGTGACGGCGGCACCGTGGACGTCAAGTTCTCGATGGGCGGTCTTGGCGCCGGCGGCGGCGATGGCGGCGAGGTGCATGTCACCAACAGCGGCATAGTCCTGACGGACAAGGCCAATTCGCACGGCATCATGGCGCAGTCGATCGGCGGCAGCGGCGGTGTCGGCGGCGCGGCCGGTTCGACATCCGCCGACGCCTCCGTTTCCATTTCGGCAGCCCTGGGCGGCCTTGGCGGCGACGGCGGCATCGGCAAGTTCGTCCATGTCATCAACAATGCGACTGGAACCATCATCACCCAGGGCGACAATTCCTATGGCGTCTTCGCGCAGTCGATCGGCGGCGGCGGCGGGGCGGCCGGCAGCGGCTCGACCGAAACCGGCGAGGCCGAGTCGGTGGCGGTCAATCTGTCGATCGGCGGCATCGGTGGCGAAGGCAGCCGCGGCGGCGACGTGACGGTCGACAACCATGGCTTGATCCAGACCACCGGCTATCTGTCGCACGGCATCTTCGCGCAGTCGGTCGGCGGTGGCGGCGGCGCCTCGGGCGCCGCGGCGAGTGCTTCGACAGCCGACATGTCGATCGGCGGGGCTGTCTCGCTGCCGAGCGGCGATGGTGCCAATGGCGGCCATGTCACCGTCAACAATGACGGCGTCATCGAAACCACCAAGGACGGCGCGATCGGCATCTTCGCCCAGTCGATCGGCGGCGGCGGCGGTTATGGCGGCACCGTGTCGGCGGATACGGCCGGAGACAACTCGGTCGCGCTGCAGCTCGGCGGCTTCGGCGGCAATGGCGGCAATGGCGGCGAGGTGGATGTCACCATCTCCGGCGCGATCATCACCCATGGCGAGCGCGCGCATGGCGTGGTCGCGCAATCGGTCGGCGGCGGTGGCGGCTACGGCGGCGACGCAAAGGGCAAGAGCTCGAATGCGCTCGCCATTGGCGGGGTCGGCGCCGAAGGCGGCGATGGTGGCGACGTCACCGTCATCCGCACTGGGACGATCACCACGACGGGCAAGGATTCCATCGCCATCATCGCGCAGTCGGTCGGTGGCGGCGGCGGCTTCGGCGGCGCAGGCTTTGGCCGTTTCGGCGCCGACGACGATGGCGGCGGTCCAAACGCCATCGGCTTCAACAGCCCTGGCGGCAGCAAAGGTACCGGCGGCACGGTTACCATCATCCAAGATGGCGAAATCGAAACGGACGGCGACCGCGCCCATGGCATCGTCGCGCAGGCGGTAGGTGGGGGCGGTGGCGCCGGTGGCATGGCTTCGTTGGCCATGGGCCAGTCGGCCGCCGGTTCGCAAGGCGGTGTCGGCGACGCGGCCGCGGCCCAGGCTACGGCGATGAGCCAGGTCTGGGTGAGGGGCGCGAGTTCCTATGCACTGTTCGGGCAAAGCGCCACCGGCCAGGGCAATTCCGGCGCCGTGGACATGATCGCGGAGGGCAACCTGTTCGCGCAGGGCGCCGATTCGGTCGCAGCCTATGCCGAAAGCACGGCCGGTGGATTGAAGGGCAATATCAGCCTGGACCTCAGAGGCCAGTATGCCATCGGCGGCGGCGGCACCGGTGTCGCGGCCATGCTGGTCGGCGGCCAGGACAACACGCTGAACAGCAACAGCCTTCTTTACGCGATGGGGGCGACGGCGTCCTTTTCTTTCATGAATGAGGCAGACCTGACCGCGTACCTCCAGCAGCTTGCTGCTGGTGGCCCCGTTGCGCCGGAGGAGGCGATCCTGGAATCCCTGCTCGACGATTTCAGCCCGCTGTCGATCACCGCGACGTCCGGCAACGATCAGGTCAACAATCAAAGGACAGTCGACACGCTGGGCCGCGTCATCGGCAACATCGATCTCGGCAGCGGCTTGAACGGCTTCCATAACTTCGCTGATTCCTCGATGGTCGGTCTCAAGACCATCGATCTCGGTGGCGGCACTTTCCTCAATGACGGCCTGATGACCAACAAGGGTATTGCCGTCGTGGAGACGGTCGATGTGACCGGCGGCTTCACCCAGATGGCCACCGGCGATTTCGTCACCGACGTCGATCTCAACAATCAGATCACCGACGCCCTTGCCTTGACCGGGGCCGGCAATTTCAACGGCGAGGCGCCGCTGAATTTCCTGTCCATCGACAGGCTGTTTGCGGAATATGTGCTGGCCAGGGGTTCCTCGATGGTGGATTCCGGCATCACGCCGACGACGCTGCATCCGGCGGTCGGCTTCAACTTCCTGACCAGGGTGGACAACGGCACCGATCTCGTCCTCTACGCCGACAATCCGACCTTCCTGGAACTGGCGCAGGACCCCAACTCCGGCACCACCGATCCGGGCGTGTTCCAGATGGCGCAGTATCTCGACGATGTCGAGGCGTCGTCGAGCCCGGACAATCCGATGGCGCGGCTGATCAACATGCTGCGCTTCCTGCCGGACGAGGCGGCCCTTGGCGCAGCGCTGACACGGCTGACGCCGCACTATGCGGTGCATGCATTCGAGATGGTCAACCGCTCGGCCGACATCATGCTTGAGACGGCGCGCGAATGCACCGGCGTTCCTGCCTACAAGAACCCCGACGGCCGCTGCGTCTGGGGCTCGATCAGCCCGCAGGCCGAATATAACCGCGACGCCGGCGCCGGTACGACCAGCCGCGACGATGTCTTGAAGACGATGTCGTTCGGCGCCATCGCCGAGATCAGCCAGAACTGGTCGCTCGGCGCCACGATCGGCCGGACCGAGTTCCAATCGGAGATCCATTTCAACCAGGATCTGCTGTCGACCACGGACGGCGAATCCTGGCAGGCCTATGCCTTGGCGAAATACGAGAACAAGAACTACTTCGTCGATTTCGCGCTCGGCGGCGGTACCGGCATGTTCGACGGCGAACGCGACACGCATGTCGATCAGGTCGGTTTTATTCCCGGTGAAACGCTGGCGGGGGTCTATCTGCCGGAATTGCTGCTCGACGGTATCGGCAACAGTGTCACCTACACCCAAAGGACCGCCCAGTTCGGCGGCTCGGCACGGTTCGGCGTGACGCAGCAGATGGGTTCGTTCTATCTGCAGCCGACCCTGCAGTTCGATGCACGCTGGCTTCGCGTCTCCGGCAAGGAGGAGGGCTCGGTCGCTGCCTTCAATTTCGACGGGAGTTCCAACACCTATTATTCGGCAACGCCCGGTCTCGAGCTCGGCACCGACATCGCGCTCAGCGACATCGCCAGCCTTCGCGTCTATGGCAAGGCGGGCGTGGAGTTCTCGAACAAGGAGTGGGAGATCGAGGGTCGTTTTGCCGCCGCCGAAGGCCTGCCTGGCAACCCGACGCTGACATTGACGGAAAAGGTCGATTCGCCACTTTATCGCGTCGGCGCCGGTCTCGAACTCAACGGCGTGAATGGCGTCGGCATGGCCGTCAGGTACAATGGCGCCTTCGGCGAGACGGTAACGCAGAACGCGGTCAGCGCCTCCCTCAAGGTCAGCTTCTAGCTGGCCTGAGGTGGGCAAGAAGGGGGTTTCCATGAGAAGCAAGGCATATTTTGCGGCGATGCTGGGCATTGCCTGCATCGTCGGATTCCCGGTCGCGACGGCGGCGGCGCAGACCAAGGCCGACAAGGTGGCGCCGGTCGATGGCGCGGCCAAGGCGCCGCAATTGCCCGGCGGTGCGTCGGCCTTGTCCGAAACCCATGGCGACTGGACGGTCAATTGCCAGATCGCCGGCATCAACAAGGCCTGCAGCCTGTCCCATCAGCAGTTCAACAAGCAAAACGGCCAGCGCCTACTGGCGATAGAATTGGCGACCAAGATCGCCGAGCAAGCCAATGGCACGCTGGCGCTGCCATTCGGACTGGCGCTGGCCAAGGGCATCAGTCTCGAGATCGACGACAAGAGGCTGGAGGGCACGCTGCAATTCAGCACCTGCCAGGTCGTCGGCTGCCTGGTGCCAGTGGCTTTCGATGCGAAAATCACACCCTTGCTCAAGGCCGCCACCACACTGAAGATAAATGCGATCGCGGCCGATACCGGACAGCCGGTCACATTTTCCATCTCATTGGCCGGCTTCAGCGGCGCGCTTGCCCGGACCGCGGAACTCTCGGCGGATTGACCTTCCCTGTTCACTCGACTTCGCGCAGGCGGTATCCGACGCCGGTTTCGGTGGTGAGGTAGCGCGGCTGGTCGGGTGTTTTCTCGATCTTTTGCCTGAGCTGGCGGACATAGACCCTGAGATACTGCACGTCGGTCGACTCGCCCCAGACCTGTTTCAACAGGAACTGGTGGGTGAGCACCTTGCCCGCATGCTGCACGAGGAGGCGCAATATGTCGTATTCCTTCGGCGAGAGTTTTATCTCCCTGTTCTCGACCTTGACGATGCGCTTCACCAGATCGACCGTGAGATCGCCTGTATGGAACACCGGCTTCTCGCCCTGCTGCTGGAACTTGTGACGGAGCGCCACGCGGATGCGCGCGACAAGTTCATTCATGCCGAATGGCTTGGTGATGTAGTCGTCGGCGCCCAGCTCCAGTGCCGAGACGATACCGGTCTCGTCGGTGCGGCTGGACAGGATGACCACCGGAATGTCCAGGCCATCGTCGCGCCATTTGCGCAGCAAATCATGGCCGCCCATGCCGGGCAGGCCAAGATCGAGTAGGATCAGGTCCGGCTTTTCCGTTTCGACCAGTTCGATCGCCGCCTTGGCGTTCGGCGCCTCGCTGACCGCATAGCCCTGGCTGCCGAGGCCGACCCGGAGCAGTTTTCGGATCGGCGGCTCGTCATCGACGACCAATATACTGACGTTCGAATGTGTCATGCCAAGTCGTCCACGCTGGGATCGCCCCCATTTTGATCGCCTAGGAGGGGCAGTTCCGTCGGCACCGGCATCCGGATGGTGAACACCGCGCCAGCGCGGTCGGTCCTATTTGCCGCTGCTATCGTCCCGCCCATCGCCTCGATGAAGCCGCGGCAGATCGACAGCCCCAGCCCGGTGCCGGCCTGGACCTGATCGCGCTTGCGCACCCGGTAGAATGTGTCGAAAATTCGCTCCAGATCCGCCGGAGGGATGCCCGACCCCTCATCCATGACCTGCAGGATGACGGAGCCGTTGTCGGCCCAGCCCCGCATGCGGATCGTTGACCCTGGCGGCGCGTATTTCGCGGCATTGTCGAGGAGGTTGAAAAGCACCTGCTCGAACAGCACCGGATCGAGCTTCAGCATCGGCAGGTTCTGCGGAATGTCGATTTCGGTCTTGTGCTCGCCGATGATTTTCTTCGCCCGCCGTAGTGCCGACCCGACAATGTCGCCGACATAGTGGAAGGCGTGTTTCGGTTCCATCGCGCCGGATTCGATCTTGGTCATGTCGAGCAGATTGGCGATGAACCGGTTCAGCCGCTCGGATTCGTCGAGCACGGTCGACAAGAGCTCCGTCCGGTCCTGCTCGGGAAGTGCGGGCGCGAACTCCCTCAGCGTCCCGGCCGCGCCCATAATGGCCGCGAGCGGCGTTTTCAGGTCATGGGAAATCGAAGTCAGCAATGCCGAGCGCAGGCGGTCCGCCTCGGCGGCGAGCTTGGCCCGGTCGACATCGGCGACAAGCTGGATGCGCTCGATGGCGACCGCCGCCTGGTCGGCGAGCGCGTCAAGGAGGCGCTGCTGCTCGGGCGTCAGCAGCGGCCCCTGCCTGTCGTTGTCGAGGCCGACGACCCCAACCGCCGTGCGGCCGGTCCGCAACGGCAGATAAAGGCGCCTGGCGCCGGGCAGCGTGTCGGCGCCACGGCCCGCGGGGCGATCGTGCTCCCAGGCCCAGCGGGCGGCCGCGATGTCGGCCTCGGCCAGCGTGTCGTCGGGCGGGTAGCCGGCCTTGACGGTGATCGAGCCGTTCTCGGGCAAGAGCAGCACCACGCGCAGCTTGAGCATCGAGGCGATCTGGAACGCGGTCGCCCACAGCACGTCGTCAAGCGTGCCGGCGCCGGCGAGCTTCTTCGAAAAGAGATAGATATCTTCCGTGGCGCGTGCCCGTGAACGGGCGGCGACCGCCTGACGCTGCACGCGCGCCGTCAGATTGCTGGCAATGACGGCAACAACGAGGAAGACAGCCAGCGCGACAATGCTCTCGGGCTGGCTGATCGTCAGCGTGTAGCGCGGCTCCAGGAAGAAGTAGTTGACCGCAAGCGCGCTGACGAGACAGGCGTACAGTGCCGGCCAGAGTCCGCAGGTCACCGCCGATGTCAGCACCGCCAGGAGAAAGATGATTGCGAGATTGCGAACGTCGAGAAACTGGTCGAGAACCGCGCTGACGGCGAGCGCGCCGGCGACATAGGCCGTGGCACGCAGATAGGGCCAGATCTGGAACGGCCTCTGCTCGGTTGCCGCCTTGACGCTCCTCGACGCAGCGTCGGTGCCCCGATCGGTCCCCGAAATGACATGGACGCTGATGTCGCCGGCATTGCGGATGAGATCGTAAGTGAGCGAGCCTTCGATCAATTCGCGCCAGCGCGACCGGGTTGGACTGCCGATCACGATATGGGTGAAGTTGTTCGCGGTCGCATGGCGAACGATGTCCTGCGCGACGTTCTGACCCGGAATGGTCGTCACCTCGGCGCCGAGCTGCTCGGCAAGGCGCAGCAGCGTCGCCAGCCGATCCTTGTCCTCCTCGGACATGCCGGCCGAACGAGGGGTATCGACATGAAGCGCCGTCCAGGGGGCGCGGAGCCGGTCGGCCAGCCGGCGCGCATAGCGGACACGGGCCGCCCCGCCCGGACGCGCGTCGACGCAGACGAGAACCCTTTCCCCCGCAGCCCACGGTCCGGGAATGGCGTGTGCCTGCATGTGGTTCAGCAACTGCTCGTCGACACGCTGGGCGGTACGGCGCAGCGCCAGTTCCCTGAGCGCGGTCAGATTGCCCGGCGAGAAATAGTTCTCGATCGCACGCTGGGCGGTGTTTGGAAAGTAGACCTTGCCTTCCCTCAGCCGCTTGATCAGGTCGTCGGGGGTGAGGTCGATGATCTCGATGTCATCGGCCTGGTCGATAATGGAATCGGGAACCGTTTCGCGCACCCGGACGCGCGTGATCTGGGCCACGACATCGTTCAGGCTTTCGACATGCTGGACGTTGAGCGTCGTGTAGACGTCGATGCCATGCGTCAGGATCTCCTGGACGTCGAGATAGCGCTTGGGATGACGGCTGCCGGGGGCGTTGGTGTGGGCGAGCTCGTCGACGAGAACCAGCGCCGGGCGCCGGGCGAGGATGGCGTCGATATCCATCTCGTCCAGCATGCGGCCCCTGTGGTCGACCTGACGGCGCGGTATGACTTCAAAGCCTTCGACCAGCGCCTGGGTTTCCTTGCGGCCGTGCGTCTCGACAATGCCGATCACCACGTCGATCCCGTCGGCCAGCCTGGCGCGACCCGACATCAGCATCTCATAGGTCTTGCCGACGCCGGGTGCCGCGCCAAGGAAAATCCTCAGACGACCGCGCTCCTGGCGCTCCGCATGATCAAGCAGCGCGTCTGGAGAGGGTCTGTTATCGGTGCGGCTGTCCTCTGGCATTTGATCCTAGATATGGACGGCGCCGGGGAGGGTGTCGACCCCGACCTACCATTCACTATTTCGTGGTCTCGTCCAGCGCGAGGTTGAGCGCCAGTACGTTGACGACCTGCTCGCCCATGAAGCCGAGTTCGCGGCTCTCGACGTGGCTCTCGACGAGCGACTTGATCCTTGCTTCATCGACGCCCCTGGCCTTGGCCACCCTGGCGACCTGGAAATAGGCGGCTTCGGGACTGATATGCGGGTCGAGGCCGCTGCCCGAAGTGGTGACCAGGTCCATCGGCACCGGCGCGCCCGGATTTTCAGCCTTCAACTTCCCGGCGTCGGCCTTGATGCGCTCGATCAGCTTGGCATTGGTCGGTCCGAGGTTCGAACCGCCTGACGAGGCGGCGTTGTAGCCGTCACCGGCAGCCGACGGGCGGCCGTGGAAATAGCGGTCGCTGGCGAAAGCCTGGCCGATCAGCTCGGAACCGACGACCTTGCCATCCTTCTCGATCAGGCTGCCGTTGGCCTGGCTGGGAAACAGCGCCTGGGCGATGCCGGTCATGCCGATCGGATAGACGAGGCCCGTCAGCACCGTGAAGAAGACGATCATGACGATCGCGGGTCTGATTTGATTGAGCATGGACGTGGTTCCTTATGCGAGGCCGACGGCGGTGATGATCATGTCGATCAGCTTGATGCCGACGAATGGCACGATGATGCCGCCGAGGCCGTAGATGAGAAGGTTGCGGCTGAGCAGCGCACCGGCGCCGATGGCGCGGTATTTGACGCCCCTAAGCGACAGTGGGATCAACGCGACGATGATCAGAGCGTTGAAGATGATCGCCGACAGGATGGCGCTCTGAGGCGTCGCCAGATGCATGATGTTGAGCGCCTGCAGCGGACCCGATGTCTGCCCCGGCGCGACGTAGAAGACGGCGAAAATGGCCGGGATGATGGCGAAGTACTTGGCCACGTCGTTGGCTATGGAGAAGGTCGTCAGCGAGCCGCGCGTCATCAGCAGCGCCTTGCCGATCTCGACGATCTCGATCAGCTTGGTCGGGTCAGAGTCGAGGTCGACCATGTTGCCCGCCTCGCGCGCGGCGACCGTACCGGTGTTCATGGCGACGCCGACATCGGCCTGGGCAAGGGCGGGTGCATCGTTGATGCCGTCGCCGCACATGGCGACCAGCTTGCCCTTGGCCTGTTCATCGCGGATCAGCTTCAGCTTGTCCTCGGGCGTCGCCTGGGCGAGGAAGTCATCGACGCCGGCTTCGGCCGCGATTGCTGCCGCCGTCATCGGATTGTCGCCGGTGATCATCACCGTGCGGATGCCCATCTTGCGCAGCTCGGCGAAGCGCTCCCTGATGCCGCCCTTGACGATGTCCTTGAGGTGGACGACGCCGAGCAGGCGCCCGTCGCGCTCGACCGCCAATGGCGTGCCGCCGGACTTGGCTATCTCGTCGGCGATCGCCTGCAGATCGCGGACAGCGTCGCTGGCCGGACGCGCGCCGCTGCCGGCTGATATCGACTGGTTGACGTGGGCGAGAACCGAATCGACGGCGCCCTTGCGGATCGACGAGCCGTCGATATCGACGCCGCTCATGCGGGTCTGCGCGGTGAAGGGCACGAAAGTGGCGTGCAGCGTTGCCATGTCTCGGGCGCGGATGCCGTATTTTTCCTTCGCCAGCACGACGATCGAGCGACCCTCGGGCGTTTCGTCGGCGAGCGAGGCGAGCTGCGCCGCGTCGGCCAGTTCCTGTTCGGTGACGCCCTTGACCGGGCGGAACTCCGTGGCCTGGCGGTTGCCGAGCGTGATCGTTCCGGTCTTGTCGAGCAGCAGCGTGTCGACGTCGCCAGCCGCCTCGACGGCGCGGCCAGACATGGCCAGCACGTTGAAACGCACCAGGCGGTCCATGCCGGCGATGCCGATGGCCGAAAGCAGGGCGCCGATCGTGGTCGGGATCAGGGTGACGAACAGCGCGACCAGCACGGTGACCGAGATGTAGCCGCCGGAATAGGCGGCAAAACTCGGGATCGTCGCGGTGGCCAGCACGAAGATCAGCGTCATGCCGACGAGAAGGATGTTGAGCGCTATCTCGTTCGGCGTCTTCTGGCGCGCGGCGCCTTCGACGAGCGAGATCATGCGGTCGAGGAAAGTATGGCCGGAGGCCGCGGTGATGCGCACGCGGATCCAGTCGGACAGCACCTGGGTGCCACCGGTCACCGCCGAACGGTCGCCCCCGGATTCGCGGATGACCGGCGCGGATTCGCCGGTGATCGCCGCCTCGTTGACGGAAGCGACACCTTCGATGACCTCGCCATCCGACGGGATGATGTCGCCTGCCTCGACGAGCACTGCGTCACCGACCTTCAGGGTTGTGCCGGGCACCAGCTTGAACTTGGTGCGGTCGTCGCCAGTCAGAAGCTTGGCCTGCGTCTCGGTGCGCGCCTTGCGCAGCGAGTCGGCCTGTGCCTTGCCGCGGCCCTCGGCCACCGCTTCGGCGAAGTTGGCGAACAGCACGGTGAACCACAGCCAGATGATGATCTGCAGCGTGAAGCCGAAATCGCCACCACCAGTTATGAGGTCCCGGATGAACAGGACCGAGGTGAGCGCCGAGACGATGGCGACGACGAACATCACCGGGTTCTTGATCAGCGTGCGTGGATCGAGTTTCCTGAAGGCGCCGCCGATGGCGGGCCACAGGATGCGGGCATCCATGATAACAGCGGATTTGGACTGGCTCATTTGGTGGCTCCAGTATCAATGTTGTCGGACGGCGCCGATCGATCGGATGCCGAAAAAAGATGCGGCGGCCCGTAGGCCAGCAGCCAGATCACGATCATGACTATCGCAATGCCGAGGAAGGTGGAGATGGTCGGGAAGGGAGGGGGAGTTGCCTCCCCCTCATTGTCGGCGCGGGGCCGGGCCTTGCGACGCATGATATTGAGCCAACTCATGATTGTCTCAGAAGGTCTGCCCGTTGATCATCGCCAGGTGCTCGACGATCGGTCCGATCGCCAGCGCCGGGAAGAAGGTCAGGCCGACGACGATCAGGATGACGCCGACCAGCAGGCCAACGAACAGCGGACCGTTGGTCGGGAAAGTGCCGGCGGAGGCCGGAACCGTCTTCTTCGCCACCAGCGAGCCGGCGATCGCCAGCGCCGGGATGATGACCAGGAAGCGGCCCATCAGCATGCCGATGCCGAGCGTGATGTTGTACCAGGGCGTATTGCCGGTCAGGCCGCCAAAGGCCGAGCCATTGTTCGCTGCTGCCGAGGTGTAGGCATAGAGCACCTCGGAAAAGCCGTGCGGGCCGGCATTGGCCATGGAGGCGACGCCGGTCGGCAGCACCACCGCGATGGCCGTGAAGATCAGCATGGCCAGCGGCAGGCAGAGAATGGCCAGCATCGCCATCTTGACTTCCTTGGCCTCGATCTTCTTGCCGAGATATTCCGGCGTGCGGCCGACCATCAGCCCGGCGACGAAGACGGCGACGATGATGAACATCAGGATGCCGTAGAAGCCGGCTCCGACGCCACCGACGATGACTTCGCCGAGTTGCATGTTGAGGATCGGGATCAGGCCGCCGATCGCGGTGAAGCTGTCATGCATGGCGTTGACGGCGCCGCAGGAGGCGGCCGTGGTGATGACGGCGAACAGCGCCGACAGGGCGATGCCGAAACGGGTCTCCTTGCCTTCCATGTTGCCGCCGTCGATGCCAAGCGCATGAACCAGCGGGTTGCCTGATGCTTCCGCCCAGTAGCAGACGGCGACGCCGGCGATGAACAGCACGCCCATCGCGGCCAGGATCGCCCAGCCCTGGCGCTGGTTGCCGACCATGCGGCCGAAGACGTTGGTGAGCGCAGCGCCAAGGGCAAAGATCGAAACCATCTGGATCAGGTTCGAGATCGCGTCAGGATTTTCGAAGGGGTGTGAGGAATTGGCGTTGAAGAAGCCGCCGCCATTGGTGCCGAGCATCTTGATCGCAAGTTGCGACGCGACAGGACCGACAGCGATGGTCTGTTGCGCGCCTTCGAGCGTCGTCGCGTTGACATAGGGTCCAAGGGTCTGCGGGACGCCAAGCGCGACATAAACGAGGGTCAGCACGATGCAGAGTGGCAAGAGGATGTAGAGGGTGCAGCGGGTCATATCGACCCAGAAATTGCCGATCGATTTCACCGAGGCGCGGGCGAAGCCACGGATCAGCGCGACGGCGATGGCAATGCCGACCGCCGCCGACATGAAGTTCTGCACGGTGAGGCCGGCCATCTGCACGAGATAGGACATCGTGCTTTCGCCGCCGTAATTCTGCCAGTTGGTGTTGGTCGGGAAGCTGACGGCGGTGTTGAAGGCGAGGTTCGGCTCAACCGCGGTCATGCCGGCCGGATTCAGGGGCAGGACTCCCTGCAGCCGCTGAAGGAAATAGAGCACCAGGAAACTGGCCAGGCTGAAGAACATGATGCCTGCCGCGTAGCTGGTCCAGTGCTGCTCCTCGCGCTCGCTGGTGCCCGAGATGCGGTAAAGACCGCGCTCGACCGGGCCGAGAACAGGCGAAAGAAATGTGCGGTCGCCGTTGAAGACGCGATACATGTAGCCGCCGAGCGGCTTCACGAGCAAAACGACGATCCCGCAGTAGACGAGGATCTGTAGCCATCCGTTGAGAGTCATTGATGTAGCTTTCCGTGCCTGGCGCCAGTTGCGGTCAGAAGCGTTCTGGGCGAACGAGGGCGTAAGTCAGGTAGGCGAGAAGGAACAAGGTCACACCGCCACCGAGGATATAGTCGACAAGCATATTGCGATCCCTCCGTTAAAGATTGTCGCAAGCTTTGATGTAGGCGAAGGACAGGGCGAAGAACAAAATCCCTATCCCGATAACGATGATATCCATCGTTGGCGCTCCTTATTTCGGTTTTTATTTCGCTTCGTCTGCGTTCGGCAGGGCGGAAATCACGTGAAAACGCGCGAGCACCGCAACAAGCGGTGACCGAGACGCGTGTTTCCTGATGAAATATGGATCAAAATGCCATAAAGGTTCGAGACGTCGCGGACAGGAAAGAAATAAAATTCCTATAAGGATTTTACTGTCGCGATCTCAACGCCGGCATGGCGTTTCAAGTCATGTGCCGGCAATAAAGCTGTAGAAAATCAAGCGCCCGGCACATAGATCACGGCGTATTTGTCTGAATATGCCCGCTTCCAGCCCAGCTCGTCGAAATAGGGGATGCGGCTGTCGTCAGCCTTCAGCAGCGCCCAGTCGATCGCATATTTCTTGAGCTGTGCCTGAAGGATCGGCTTTCCGCCGCTGCGGCCCATTTCGGCATCTGTCTTCATAAAGCCGTTGAGAAAGAGCTGATCCGTCCGGCCGTCGATGAATGTCTTGATGCCATGGAAGATCAAGGTGCCACCGAAATTATATGAATTCAGGACATTGCCCGACAGATGATGGCTTTCGGCGAATGCAAGCGCGTCCCTGGCGGACGTCTTCTGGCTTGGCTCGGTCCGATAGGCGCTCGTGAGCACGGCGACCGCGCCCACCGCCAAAACGCCGGCGATGCAGCAGATCCGGTAAAACCATCTGGCGAAAAACCGTTCCAGCCCGTCGCGCTTGTCCGCCATCCATTTCGCCAGGGAAAGCCCGGGATATTGTTCCGCCAACTCGGCTGCAATCGCGATCGGCACCAGCAGGAAGAACAGATACATGAAGCGCAAATGGGTGAGATAGACATGCAAGGCAAAGATGATGAACAGCGCCTTGGCCCAGCCGATGCGCAGTCGCGACACAAGCAGCGCGAAAACGAACAGCAGGATGCCGACTTCCTGGAGCGGTTGATCCGAGGCGTCGAAGGGTCGCCACTCGACAATCAGGGGAACCGCCTCATTGCCGTAGGCTACCGTGAACGTCGCGAGGATGGCCTTGACGCCATATGGATTGATCAGGCTGACCAGTGGGCAAAGCAGACCGAAAGCAATCCATTTGGCAAGGAGCATGGGGTTGGACAGGCGGGTTCGCGCAAGAAGATCGAGGCCGGCGAAAGCCGCAATGACGAAGCCCACAGTAAAGGTGGCGTGGAGATTGGCCCATAGCACGAGCAGGGCAAGCAGCCACAGAGGCGGTGCTTGCTCATTGCGCGCCGCTCGGAAAAGCGTCGCCGTCCAGATCACGATAATGGGAAAGGTGAAGATGTGGGGACGTGCGGTGTAGATGGGCGAAATCATGGCCGCCGTGAGCAGGGCCAGCCCGACTGCCGCCGTCGGTCTCAGCCAGGCGCTGAGATGCCATGACAGCAGCGAGATCGTAAGCGCAATGGTGGCGATGATCAGCACCGCCACGCCGTTCCAGCCGCCTGCCGTGTAGGCGAGCGCGAGGAGAACCTGCCCAAGCCATTCCTTGGCGATCCACGGCTGGCCGGCGAAGGTATGAGAATAGCTGTCGACCAGCGGGAAGGTACCGCTTGCCAGCAGGTCGAGCCCCACCCTGACCTGCCACCAACTGTCGGGATCCTGCAGGATGGCCGTGGCGTGTGCGGAAAGCGCGAATCCCACGAGAGGCGCGACCAGCAGGCAGAACATCAGCCTGGCCCGCTGGGCGTCGTTGACCGGCGATACCGCCGCCATGGTCGCCTGAACCGCGTTCATATCATGTCTCCAGGCCGCTTTGCGGCAGATTGATCAGAGGTTTCGGCGCGTCGTTCATCCGAGGGCAGGTCAGACGGCAGTCTTGACCGCATGCACGAAATATTGCGCCCCCACAGGTATCCCGGTCAGGTAACGTTCCAGGGGCCGCAATCTTGCGAGCAGGCGCGGGAAGAAAACCCGGTAGACGATGTCGGGACTGGAGAAGCCCGCCGCCTTCATTCGCCGGCGCATGTCGCGGCCATTGATCAGCACCGCGTTCTCGTCGAAAGCACAGTTTCGCACCGCGTGCGTCGTCAACGGATTCCAGGGATTATGCTCGAACAGAAAGAAGCTGCCGCCAGCGGCCAGCACGCGCTCGATCTCCTTGATGAGGCCGACATGGAGATCTTCGGGGATGTGATGAAACACGCAAGCCGCGAAGGCGAGATCGAAACTGCCGTCTTCATAAGGGATCGTTTCGCCATCGAAAGGCCTGAAATCGGCCTGGCCGGGGAAGCGCTTGCTGGCGATATCGAGCGACTGCGAGGATGGGTCGAGCAAGGTGATCTCGCTGTCGGGAAATGCCGCGCGCATGGGTCCGAGCGAATTGCCGACGCCGGCGCCGAAGTCGAGTATCCGCCGTGGTTTCACACCAGAGCGAGCGAGCCGTGCCGCAACGTCATCGATCTTGTACTGCGCAAAGAAATCCGGCGTTTCGCCGCTCAGCCTTATGCTGGCGGCGTGTTGCTGCTGATATTCCTGCGCGAACTGGTCAAACTCGGCCTGAAGCACGCGCGGCTCCTTTCCTCATTTCCCGGGCCAGCTCTTGAAGACGATGGACGGGCAGCTCCGCGGCGGCGGTATCGTGGGCTGCGATCTCGTTGACGAGATAGAGAGGCCGCCGCTTGGTCTCCATGTACATGCGCCCGAGATATTCCCCGAAAATCCCGAGGACCAGGAGCTGGACGCTGCCGAGGATCAGGACGATCGCGGCCAGACTGGTCCAGCCGGGCAGGACGCTGCCGGCAAACCATGAGAAGAGCGTGTAGCCGAGCGCGGCAAGCCCGAGCAAACCGAAGATCATGCCGAGATGCGAGGCAAACCGCAGTGGCACGATGGAGAAGCTGGTCATCGCATCCATTGCCAGAAGCACCATCTTCTTCAATGGATAGTGCGTGGTGCCAGCGAAACGCTCATGCCTATCATAGGGAAAGGCCACCTGTTTCAGGCCAATCCAACTCACCATGCCGCGAATGAAACGATAGCGCTCCGGCATCGCATTGAGATAATCGAGCGCTCGCCGACTCATCAGGCGGAAGTCCCCGGAATCGAGCGCCATGTCGACGTCGACCATCTTGCGCAGCAAGCGGTAGAACAATGCGGCGGTGCCGCGCTTGAACCAGCTTTCGCCCTGGCGCTTCAGCCGCTGGCCGTAGACGACGTCGAAGCCCTCATCCATTTTCGCCATCATCGCTTCGAGCAATTCCGGCGGGTCCTGGAGATCGGCATCGAGGATGAGAATGCGCTGGCCGCGGCAAAACTCCAGCCCGGCGCTGAGCGCGATCTGATGGCCGTAATTGCGGGCAAGGTCTATGCCGACGACGTGGCTGTCCTGTGTGGCGAGCTCGAAAATGGCCTCGCGGGTGCCGTCTGTTGCTCCGTCGATGACCAGGACGATCTCGTAGGAGTGCCCGGCCTGTGCCTGGCAAACGTCTGTTACGCGCCGGTAGAGTTCGGCGACGCCGCCGATTTCATTATAGCACGGCACGACGACGGACAGCGCAATGGCATGTCGCGCGGCGATCTTGTCTGTGTGCACCAAAGCCCAACTCCCCATGTCAGAACGGGGAATAGGCCGAATTTGTTAGAAAACCGATAAAAGCGTCCCAGGATTCATGGCTATTCAGACCGCCATCAAGATCCCTTGATGCTTTCGGCTATTTCCTCCAGCACCTTGCGGTCGCTGCCGTGGCGCCTGATCAAGGTCCGAGCCTGGTCGAGTGTAATGCCGGCTTCCTCGGCGAAATGCCGCACGTCGTCGTCGACTATCTCTGACCGGTCGCTTGTATCGGTCCTGGTCTTGTCCTCTGCCATGGCGGCTCGCCTCGTTTCGACCGAGGGAATACCGGCAAAGATTTCGTCGAGTTCCCCTGGGATGAAACCATCCCGGTGGAGCGGGATGGATCGTTGTTTCAGCTTGACCCCAAGTCCGAACCCCGGGGGTTAGGGGGGCAGGCCGGATTAGGCCGCCGGGTCGCTCGGAATCTTGCCGCCGTTCTCGGCCAGATTCCGCATCAGGGCGCCATGCAGCCACAGATTCATGGTGGCGGATCGTTCATGTCACCGGTGGAGTTCAGATCGCGAGCGAGCTCCTTGCGAGCGCTGCCGATGGAAGGCGCAACGGCGATGCTTGTCGTAGTCGCAAACCGCTGCGGACCCTCGGGTCAAGCCGAGGGCATGGTTTTGTGCGACATGCGTTAGCGTGCCCGATGGTCGAACACGACACCCATGGTCTTACCAATTGCCGTCATCACGACAAGCTCGACCAGGTCGTCGTCGCTGTCCTGGCAAGCCGGGCTCATCCGACGGATGGCGTCCAGCGCTGCCCTGGTCGATATGGTGTCGCCAGCGCGGAATCTTGAAAGCGTAGACGAAACAAGTTCCTGTGCCGTCAGGTCGATGACAGGCACACTCAGCGCTGCGTTCATTGGCTTCTCCCGCCATGAACCCTCTCCCACAGGAATGATACGCCGAACAGCGGTTTGCGCCAGCGAAATAGTGGTCCGACCAGAGACCAAACGTAGGTGAAAGGGCCTTCGGTTCAGGGCAAGTCAGATAGATCCTTGCGGCGGCGTCGGCCAGGCTTGTCTTTCGTTCGCATCTCTTGGGCCGGTTTGATGCGGATGCGCATGGTTCCACCCTCGGGATGGACAATCTCAAAGGCGTTGGTCTTGCGGACGAGGTCGCTCAGCTTGCGAAAGCCGAAGGTTCTGGGATCGAAGTCCGACGCCAGATTGGCGAGTTGGTTGCCGACAGTGCCGAGCGGCACCCACCCGTCCTCGGTTTCCATCTGTGAAATGACCTTGGCGATGATCGGCGTCGCGGCGCTTGGCGGCTGTAACGATTTCGCCGGCACCGCATCCTGAGTGTTGGCTGGCGCAGTCGGGAGCAGGTTCTCTGTGTATACGAACCGGCGGCACGCCTGCCGGAAACTCTCCGGCGTTTTCTGCTCGCCAAATCCATACACGTCGATCCCCTGTTCCCTGATGCGAGCGGCAAGGCGGGTGAAATCGCTGTCGGACGACACCAGGCAGAAGCCTTCGAACCGCCCACTGTGGAGAAGGTCCATCGCGTCGATCACAAGCGTGATGTCGGACGCGTTCTTGCCGGTGGTATAGGCGAATTGCTGCTGCGGGATGATCGCGTGTTTCGACAGAACATCGGCCCAGGCCTTCGAACGGGTGCTGGAGAAGTCGCCGTAGATACGACGAACGCTTGCCTCACCGATCTTGGCGATTTCCTCGAACAGCCCGTCGACAATCCTAGCCGAAGCGTTATCCGCGTCGATCAGCACCGCAAGCCGTGGAGAACGTGGTTCAGCTGGCAAGGTAGCCCCCTATTTTTGGCGTCGCACCAATGACATATGGCGCAGCGACAACATTCGAAACCTTTTTATCGAGATTTCCGAGCCAAGCCTTGCATCGATGGCGGTTCGAGGTCCGGATTCTTCGCCGCGGCCAGTGTCGCAACCACCTCCAGGAAATGCTTGCCGCTGGCGAACAAGGCCGCTCGCACCAGGCGGCCGCCATCGGCAAGGACGGCGGCGGCGGGGCAACCGGACGGTAGGCGACGCCAGGCCGCGCCACTCTGGCGATGCCCGTGATTGTCGCACCTTAATTGGAGCCGAAGGCGGCTAGTCGCGCTCGGTCACCGCGTAGGTTGTCGCCTGAAGAAAAGTTGGGTTCACCTCGATACCCCAACCCGGGGCATTCGTAACCTCTACTTTTCCGTCGACAACATCGTATGGCCGCTCGACAAATAGCTCATCAGCCCATTGCTGGCTGTAAGGCCCCTCGATCGAGTATTCGAGATATTTTCCGGCGTTGGGGAGAGCGCGCAAAAGATGCATGGAGCACAAGGTCACCAGGCCATGGTTGGCCGAATGGGGCGTGCAGGGCAGGCCGGCGTCGGCCGCCATGCGGGCAACCTGGAGCGTGCGCGAGAGTCCTCCTAAATAGAGGATATCGGGCTGTACGACATCGACGGACCGCATCCCGATGATCGTCTTCCAGGCGGAGATCTCGCAATCCTGCTCGCCGCCTGTCACGTCGATCGACAATGCGTCAGTGACCCGTTTCGTCCAGGCGTATTCCCAGTAGGGGCAGGGCTCTTCAAAGTGCGTGATGCCATTGTCTTCCAGCATTCGCCCGACTTCGATGGCGCGTTCAGGACTGAAGCCGGAATTGCCGTCTACAAGCTTCGAAACGCCATCGCCGAGCGCCTTGGAAACATAGGGAACGATGGCTTCGGTTCGATCTGGCCATTGGTCGACGTCGCGGCCGCACTCCTTTCCCACGCGCCACTTGAAAGCGGTGAAGCCCTTCTCGTCGCGCAACCGGCAAAGTCGGTCAGCTTCCTCCTCCGGAGTGATGTCGCGACGCATCGAACTGGCGTAGGCGCGTAGTGGCCCGGGGCTGCCGCCGATGAGCGAAGTCACGGGCTTGCCCTCGATTTTTCCCCTGAGATCCCACAATGCGGTGTCCAGGCCTGCCGTTGCACGGCGCAGGTAGGTCCCAGGAAACTTGCACTCCCGTTCACCGATCAGTTCGATGGTGTCGCCAAAATCCAGAGCGTTGGTACCGAGTGCATGTGGGGCGACCTGTCGATGCAATACCTCGCAAGTGATATCCGCATTGTAGGTTGAGACCTGGCCCCAGCCCTTCTCGCCACTATCGGTGGTAACGCGTACGAAGCCGATCAGACGGTTGGTGAATGTCTCTATTTTTTCAATCTTCACAGATCTCTCCGACCGACTCGCATGTTTCAGTTCATGGCGTAAAGGTTCTGCCGGATGTGCCGGGCCACTGGCCTTCCGCCCGCCAGAAGCCATTCTTCAGTTTCGAAATAGTGTTTGCCCTTGCCTTCCCATGCACGGACGATGCGGGATGAGGTGCGGTAGCGATCGCCCATGGGAGCCGGAACCAGATGCTGGACCTCCACTCCGGCGAAGATCACCGGCATCGGCAGGATAAGGTTGGCCAAAGCATCGCCCATCGTCTTGCGAATGAGGCAGCCAGAATGAATCAGCCCGCGATCGACGAATATGGTCTCAGTTTCATGAAAGTCGGTCAGCGACTCCACGACGGTTTCACGGTCGAGAGGAGTCTCGGAGCTGCCAAGGTTCAAACCCTGCGTTACGACACCGGGGTTGATGGTCACCTTGGGGTCGAGGGTAGGGAGGATCGGAAGGTCCGAAGGCGGGGCTGGCGAACGGTCCGCCAATCCTATGAAGCCGTCCAGAACAACTTCGTGCGTCTGTGGATTGGTGACCGTTACGGTTGCGCTAATTCCCACTTCGTCGCGCAAGAGAGGACCGCGCTCCACCACCAGCGGGTCCCCGTCATAAACGGGTCGGCGAAACCGAACCCGCGCGCGCCCGCGGCCAAGCCAATCCTCGCCCCAACCGATTACGGCGAGACGGGTCGCGTGGCCATAGACGAACACTCCGGGCAACAGCGCTGCGCGGAAACCCATGGCGCGGGCGGTAGAGTCTTCGTGGCTCGTTCCCCTGTATTTGGGGCGAGGATCGAGAACCGCAGTCAGTTCAAGACAAGTCGGCAGATCGCTCATCATACGCCTGGGGCAGGGACGGTAGCCATGGCGCCACTGGCCAGAATCGCGGTTATCTCGGCCTCCGGCAAAGCCAGAATTTCGCGCAGCACATATTCATTCCCCTCGCCGTAGCTTGGCGCGGCCGTGCGCGCTGATCCTTGAGCGATCTCGGAGTGAAGTGGCAGTCCGGGATGGCGATGGCGCCCCGCAACAGGGTGATCGAGTTCGGTGAAGAACCGGCGCTCTTCCAGGTATGGCGAGTTGACCAAGTCGCGCGCTGTTTCGACAGCCGAGGCCGCAATGCCGGCAGCCTGCAATCTGGCAGCGAGCGCATGACGATCCTGGTCGAATGTCCAGCCCGCGATCAGCCTGTCCAGGTCCGCCTCATTGGCCTTGCGCGCGCCAAGACTGCTGAAGCGCACATCTCGCGCCAATGCGTCGCCGCCGATCATCCGTGCGAGCTTCGCCCACTGATCGTCGCTGGCGACGGCCATGGCGACCCAACTGTCATCTCCGGCCGCTGGATAGGCGTTGTGGGGCGCAACGTCGGGGAGGTGATTGCCATCTGGCACGACATCGACGCCAGCGATGAGTTCCGGGCCGATGAACTGCATCGCTGCCTCAACCTGGGCCAGTTCAATATGTTGTCCAAGGCCTGTCCGGTCACGGTGATGCAACGCCGTTAGAATTGCCGCCGCCGCATTGAAGCCGCCGATTGGATCCATGTAGGACGGCCCGGTGACCGTAGGGCCGCCGCCGGGATAGGAGATCATTGCCGACATGCCGGTTGCCATCTCCATCGTAGGTCCAAGGGCCGCATAACCGGCTTCCGGACCGGCCAGCCCATAGGCCGGCATTTCGACAACGATGATATCGGGCTGCTCTCGAGACAGCTTCTCGTAACCCAGGCCCAGCCGCTCGAGCAGCCCTGGCCTAAAATTGCAGATCAGCACGTCAGACATGGCGACGAGCCGCCGAACCACTGAGAATCCCAACGGGTTCTTGAGGTCCACAACGAGTGAGCGCTTGTTTACATTCTGCGAATTGAACGTGAAGCACCGGTCCCAGGGACGCTCGCCGGGATCAAGATCCGGATAGGTCAATGGGTTTGGTTTGTCGCGATTCGATCTCCAGGTGTTGGTCCGGTTCGGGCTTTCGATATGGAACGACTCCGCCCCGTACCAGGTCAGGATCCGGCCAGCCATCGGGCCGGCCCAGGCCGTGGTCAGTTCAACGATGCGGGTACCCTCAAGCGGTAGCATCCGCGCTCCCGCATACCTGGATTGCTGGTGTCAGGCTCATTCGAAAGGGCGGCGCGGGGACTACGAACTCGTCGCCTTCGATCTTCAATCGACGCCAGAAGCCGCGATTTTGGAGGTGACGGCTGCCACGCAATTCCGAGATTCGATAGGCACGGGCGGCGATGATGTTGATCGCCTGCAGCTCTGCGACGAAATCATCAGGATCGCGATCGCGCACCTCTTCCTGCACAAGAGCAAAGAAGGCTGGCCAGTTTCTTGAACGCCGCTGCGCGTCGGCGAAGCGTGCGTCAGTCAGGCATGTCTCAAGCCGCAGGAATTTGCATAACGCCGCGAAGCGGTTGGAATAGACCCAGAGGCAGACCCAGGAGCCGCGGCACAAAACCTCACCCGCTGGAATGTCCTGATCGCCTCGCCGACGATCGGTCCCGTTATAGATCGCCTGCAGCACGTAGGGGAAACACATGGCTGCAGCTGTTTCGGCAGCATCGATTCTGATGATGTCGCCTTGCTTGATCTTTGCTCGAACTCGCAGGGACGCAAGGATCTGGACGTAAGCCGCCTGGCCAGCCGCATAAGATGCTCTGTTGCCGGTTCCGTAGAGTGGTTCTCGACCTCGGATTCCGTTTGAGATCATCATGCCCGACGAGGCCTGGAGCACGATTTCAGGGGCGCGCCAGCCCGCCTTGGGACCATCGTCGCCGAACCCCGTAATGCGGACCACGACCGCGGCGGGAAGCTCGGTCCGGGTTGTCTGCGGATTTTCGTCCGGCGCGCAGAGTACGATGTCCGGCGTCGCTGCCGGCAGGCCGCGTCGCTTGCCGAGATTGAGATGCAGGTCGAGCGGCGTCCGCGTCCGTCCGCTGCCGCCCGACGCGATGTCGGGTTCAGCCTCCGGGACCTCCAGCCAGACGTCTGCACCATAGTCCGCCAGCAGCTTGCCGCAGAATTGGCCTGCGATCGTCCCTGATCGGTCAAGAACGACAAGATCCTCCAACGCTCCTCTCATGCCACCGCCCGCCTGTGCGAGATGGGGCGAGGGGCGGCGAAATGGCAGGCCACGGTGCGGTGCGGTTCGACTTCCCGAAGCGACGGCCGCTCATCCCGGCAGATATCGGCGGCGAGCGGACAACGAGTGCGGAACGCGCAGCCGGAAGGCACGTTCGAGGGGCTGGGAACATCACCCTTCAAGATGATCCGGTCGCGCGTGGCGGTGGGGTCCGGTTGCGGCGCGGCGGAAAGCAGCGCCTCGGTATAAGGGTGGTGCGGAGCCGCATAAATCTGCTCCTTCGTTCCCATCTCGACGATGCGCCCGAGGTACATCACCGCGACACGATCGGCGATGTGGCGCACAACCGCGAGGTCGTGCGCGATGAACAGAAAGGAGAAGCCCTTCTTCTCTTGCAGGTCCTGCATCAAGTTTATGATCTGCGCCTGGATGGACACGTCGAGCGCGGAAACAGGCTCGTCGGCGACGATGAACATCGGATCGACCGAGATCGCTCTTGCAATGCCGATCCTCTGCCGCTGGCCGCCTGAGAACTGCCGAGGCTTGCGATCCATATAGCTCGAAGGAAGGCCCACCAGCGTCAGCAACTCGGCAACTTTTTCGCGTCTTTCCTTGCGCGACTTGGTCAGGCCGAAGCTGTCCATCGGCTCGGCGATAATGTCGACGACCTTGCGGCGCGGTGAGAGCGAACCGAACGGGTCCTGGAAAACCATCTGCATCTTTCGGCGCAACTGCCGCATTTCGGATTTCGTCGTTTTGTTAAGATCCTTGCCTTCGAATATGACTTTGCCTTCCGACGGCTCGATCAACTGGAGCAGCAGCCGGCCAAGCGTGGATTTTCCACAACCGGATTCGCCCACGATCGCCAGTGCTTCGCCGCGCAGGATCTGAAAGCTGACCTGGTCCACCGCCCGAACAGGTGGACGTCTTGGACCCAGCCGGAGCGACGGGTCCGAAAAGGTTTTGCCAAGGCCCTGGATGTCGATCAACACGCTCATGCGGCCGCCTCGGCGGTCGCCCAACAGGCCACCCGATGGCCAGGGTCATATGTGCGCAGGGGTGGCATCTCGACGGCGCAGCGCTCCATGCGCACCGAACAGCGCGGCCGAAAGGGGCAACCGGCTTTGATGGTACCTGCTGGCGGCACGGAGCCCGGGATTTGATAGAGGCGCTTTCGGGTATCGTTCAGGGTCGGCACGGACCTGAGCAGACCCTGGGTGTAGGGATGACGTGCGTTGGAAAATAGCGAGCGCGCATCCGCGTCTTCCAGGATGCGCCCGGCATACATCACAACGACGCGCTCGCAGATCTCAGCCACAACGCCCAGATCGTGGGTGATCAGAAGAATGGACGAATTGAAACGTGCGCGGATGTCCAGCATCATCGCCAGCACTTGCGCCTGGATCGTAACGTCCAGTGCGGTGGTCGGTTCGTCCGCGATCAGCAGCTTTGGGTTGCAGGCCATTGCGATGGCGGCCATCACCCGCTGACGCATGCCGCCAGAGAATTGGTCCGGATAGGCGCTCAGACGGTTCTCCGGATCCGGCATGCCGACAAGCCGCAGTAGCGCGAGAACCCGCTTGCGGCGCTCTGGGGCGGGTATGTCCTCGTGCAGCCGGATGGCCTCGTCGATCTGGTCCCCAATGGTCATCAGCGGATTGAGCGACGACATCGGCTCCTGGAAGATCATGCCGATCTCTTTGCCGCGGATCGCCGGCATCTCACGTTTCGGCAGTTTCAAGAGATCGCGGCCCTCGAATATGATCTGGCCGGAAACTCGCGCCCCTTCCGGGACGAGCCTGAGCACAGAAAGCGCGGTCATCGACTTACCCGAGCCGCTTTCGCCGACTATCCCCACCGTCTCGCCCAAACTTACCGCAAATGAAATGTTGTCCACCACGCGCAAAGGCTGGCTTCCGGAGCCGAACTCGATCGTGAGATCCTTGATATCGAGAAGCGCTTCGCTCAACGGGCAGTCTCCGGGTCCAGAACATCGCGCACCGAGTCGCCAAGAATGCTGATCGCCAGCACGACGATCGTAATCGCCAAGCCGCCCGCCACGATCGGCCATTGGGTCGCGAACATGTTGGAGAGGCCGTCACGGATGATATTGCCCCACGATGGGTTGGGCGGCTGCGTGCCGATGCCGAGAAAGGAAAGCGTGGCTTCGATCCGGATCGAACTCGCCGACCACAGCGTCATCAGCACCACGATCGGCGCGGCGATATTCGGCACGATATGGCGGAAGATGATGAGGGGCGTCGAAACGCCGGCGGCTACGGCGGCCTCGACATAAGGCTCCTGCTTGACGGCGAGTGTGGAGGCCCGCGCGACGCGGGCGAAGCCAGGGGTAAAGGCTACGGTCAGCACGACAACGATGTTCCAAAAGCTGCCACCCAGCGCGGCGGCGATAAGGATTGCGAGCAAAAGTTCCGGGAAGGCCATGAGCATGTCGACAATGCGGCTGATCAAGCGGTCCACGATGCCGCCAAAATAGCCGGCCGACACGCCCAATATGGTGCCGAAGAAGGCAGCAAATACCGGCGAGAGCAATCCGAAGATCAGCGAATTGCGCGATCCGTGGATCATCCGGCTCAGCACGTCTCGACCGAACTGGTCGGTACCCAACCAGTGATCCCACGACGGATGCTTGTTGATCTGGAGGATTGATTGTCTCACCGGATCGTAGGGCGCGATCCACGGCGCGAGGATCGCCACGACAACAAACACGACCACGACAAAGAAGGCGACCTGGGTCGAGATTCTGCCGAAGATAACCTGCCGGACGACATCGCCGAGGCCGCGCTCGTCGGCCAGCGCCTCGCGGGAGATGAGATCGTCGACGGGGAAGTCGCTCAGCCTGGCGTCGGTCATGACTTCATCCGGATGCGAGGATCCGCGATCAGGTAAACGATGTCCATGGCGAGATTGACCAGGATGACGAAGAAGGCGAACATCATCACCCCGGCCTGGATGACCGGATAATCGCGTTCCTGAATGGCATTGATCAGCAGCCGGCCAATACCGGGGCGGTTGAACACCAGTTCGATGGCGACCGATCCCGACAGGGTTGCAAGAATCGAAATGCCGATGCCTGTCGAAAGCGGCAGCATGGCATTGCGCAGCGCGTGGCGGTAGATGACCCTGCTTTCGCGCGCGCCCTTGGCGCGGGCGGTGCGGACATAGTCACGGCCGAGCACCTCCAGCAACGACGTGCGTGTGAGCCGCCCGAGGAATGCGGATTTCAACATGGCCAGGGTCAAGGCCGGCAGGAAGATGTGGTGCAGTCCGTCCCAGAATCCGCTGCCTTCGCCATTGATGGGAAACCAGCCCAAATTCAGTGAAAATACGATCAGCAACACGGCGGCCAGATAGAAGTCCGGGATCGCATAGCCGATCAACGAATAGATGCGCAGGGCGCTGTCGGGCAGCTTGTTGCGCTGCGTAGCCGCGTAAACACCGAACGGAATGCCCATCACGAGACCCAGCACCACCGATGCAATTGTCAGGTAGATCGTGTGGGGGAGGTTGTTGGCGATCAAGGTGCCGATCGGCACGTCCGACATCAGGGAATGGCCGAAATCGAAGCGGACGGCGTTGCTGAGGAATGTCACATATTGGAGCCCCAGCGGTTCATTGAGGCCCATTTTTTCGCGAAATGCTTCCAGTTGTCCTCCGTCGGCATTCGGACCCAGCGCCACAAGCGCAGGGTCGCCTGGCAAAATGCGCATGGCGATGAACACCATTGTCAGCACCAGAAACACGGTCGGTACCATGTCCAGAAGTCGGAAGAAGAGATATCTCGCCATGCGCCGGGCCTACTCAGGCTACGATCTTCGCCTTGCAGAAGCGCCAATAGGCGTAGCCGCTCTTTATCGGGAAGCCGATGTCGATGCGGGGACTGCGAACGACCAGATAGGACAGTGTGGGCAAACCGGCCATCGGCAGGTCACGTTGGATCTTGAGCTCAACCTCGCGGCCTTTGGCGACATAGTCGTCGAATGTCGTTGTCTGGAGCATCTGGTCGAGCAGATCGTCGACACCAGGCATAAGCACGCCGTAGTGGGAGTAATTGGCGCCGCCCTTGCCGTCTTCCGTCATGTTGGCCGAGGAGGGTGCGTATTGATTGAAGACGTATAGCGGGACGGGAGGCAGCGACGACGAGTTGATGTTCAGCGTATTGAGGTTCTGGCGATTGGTGGCGTGATAGGCCGAATGATCCAGAATCTTCAGATCGATCTTGATCCCGATCTGCGACAATTGCTCCTGGATGATCAGATGCTGCGTGCTGTAATCCTCGCGCTGCGAGGTATTCACGGGGATCGTGAGCCCTCCGGCAAACCCTGCGTCCGCGAGAAGCTTCTTGGCTTCGTCGGGATTGTATTCGTAGCGCAGATCCTCTGGAAGATCCTCGAGCTTGAAGCCCGTCGGGTAGTTCGGTGGATTTAGGGTATAGGACATGTTCGACATCGGCGTCAGGGCGTCGACGATCTCCTGCTTGTTGATGCCGTGCATGATCGCCTTGCGCAGCTGGATGTTCTGCAACGGCTCTTTCGACAAGTTGAAGAACAGTGTGTTGAAGGAACCTGGCGCCGTCATGTCGAAGATCAGGTCGGGCTTTTGCGCCTGGATTTGTGGCACCCAGCCGGGTTGGCGGACGCCTTCTATCATGTCGATGTCGCCCGACATCAATGCCAGTGTCCGCGCTGTCGTGTCGGCGATATAAAGGCATTCGACTTTCGGGATGATCGCCGGTTCGCCCCAATAGCCCTCATGGCGGCTCAAGAACATGCCGCGTTCGCTGTCGAAACGATCGATCTGGTAGGGTCCGGTGCCGATCGGCTCGGTTGCAAACTTTTCGCCCAGTTCTGCTACCGCTTTCTTCGAGACAACCATCACGTTCCGTGTCGCGACGGTTGAGCTAAGGAACATCGGGTCCGGGTTCTTCAGCTTGATCGTCACCTCGTATTTGCCGCTGGCGCTCACGTCGGTCAGATTGGTGTAGTTGGACGTCGAGACGCCTTCGTCGCGCGCTCGCAGGAACGACCTGGCGACGTCGTCCGCGGTCATCTCCCCGTATCCCTTATGGAATTGGACGCCCTGTCTCAGCTTGAAAACCCACGTCTTCGAATCATCCGAGGTGGTCCAGCTTTCCGCCAGCCACGGCTGGAAGTCTTCGGGCTTCACGCCAAATGTGCCGTCGGGAGGCATCACAAGATATTCGAACATCTGGATTACGGCCCAGTTGTCCGACCCTTGCGTGGTCTGGTTCGGGTCGGTCTTGCGAGGGCCGCCGGCGGAGCTGGCAAAACGCAGCGTATCGGCAGCCGCGGCTCGAAGCCGAGGCATATAGAGCCCCATCGCCGACGTAGCGATGGCAGTTCCAATAAGTGCTCGCCTGGTAATCATTCCATTTCCTCCCTGGTCATGGATGCGCGGTTCTTCCCGCCCGTGAATTCTGCAGCGACGGACACGTCAGGACCGACGTCGGTCTATCTCCCCGTCGCGAACTCGAAGACCAAGCCCTGGACCATCGGGTATCTCAAACGACCCATCGCGCGGAACCGGAGGGTTCTCGAATGCGACATGCATCCGATCGTCCGGGTCCGCGAACTCGGCGGGCTTCGTGTTGTGCATCAGCGTCGCCAGAACGTGCAGGTTGGCGACATGCCCAAGACCGGGCTGGGTCTGGTGCGGTACGAGTTCGACGCCATGAGCAAAGCAGATCGCCGCGCACTGCATGAGGCCGGTGATGCCGCCCATCTTTACGATATCAGGTTGGACCATGCGCACGCCGGCCTCGATCATGTCGACCAGCGCCTGCGTCGTATAAGTTTGCTCCGAAGCGGAAACGGTGATGTCGAGCCGTTGCGCGACCTCACCCATGGCACGCACATCGTAGTGCTGGACTGGTTCTTCGAACCAAATGTAGCCCAGTTCTTCCAAGACGCGCCCGACTCGAATAGCCCCGCCGACCGAATATTGATTGTTCGCATCGAACGCCAAGGGGAAGTCATCGCCGACGAGGGCTCTGACGGCCCTGGCCTTCGCGATGTCGCCCGGGATGTCATAGTCCTGCCGCGTCCGATCGCCGTCCCAACGTATCTTGATGGCGGCTGGGCTCTCGGCCTTCCAGCGCTGCTCGACCACGCGCACGACTTCGTCGACGGAGCGGTTCGCGTTGCCGCCGATAGATGCATAAAAGGGCAACTTCGTGCGCCATGCGCCACCGAGCAGCTTGTAGATCGGAAGCCCGAGCGCCTTTCCCTTGATGTCCCAGAGCGCGATATCCAGAGCCGCCAGCGCACCGGTAACAGCCCCTTCCGGTCCCAGCTTGATGTAGCGATGGAGCAATTTGTCGTGGATTACCGCCTGGTCGAAGGGGTCGGCGCCCACGAGACTGTCCGCGAAATCACGAGCAACCAGGAGGCTATGCTCGCCGCCCATCATCGGAGAGGCCTCGCCATAACCTGTCAGGCCGCTGTCGGTGCGTACCCGAACGATCGCCGTGCGTCTGCCTGGCGGATCGTTTGGTCGCCATGAAACCTGGAATGCCTCCAGAGAGGCTATCCTGTGGTCAGCCGAGAGCGGCATTGCGCGCGCAGCAGCGCCCGCACCATCATTTGGCATTCTATCCTCCCAAAGTCGCTCCGTGCAGAGCAACCTGGAGACTAGACAAACAGAATTTGCATCCGTATTCAATAGCCATTGGGCAAAGTTTTTGAGTGGGTATGGTGGCGATTGTCCGAAGGGGATAGGACATCGTCGCTACAGAGGCCGACAAAGGGCATGACATCGGTTTTCGGCATCGCAGCGCAGCATACGGCATCGTCTTTGGTCGAGGTTGGCGATTCCTCAGCCTGCCGTCGTCATTGGAGGTCGTCATTCATTGCAAGCCGCGAGTTCCCATTGCGATCGTGCTGCATATTCCAATGTAGAGATTTTTCGCAATCGTATTCAAAGAACCTTTGAACGGCGTTGCGTCGCTGCAATTGGTTTTCGTCATGCGTATCGGCTAACTACTGGAATATCGCTGCCGCGCGGGGAATCGGTAAGTTGAGAAAACAAAACCCAAAAGCATCCAAGCCAGTCACGTCGCGCCAGCTGGCGGCTCTCATCGGTGTCAGCCAGTCGGCCGTATCGCGTGCGTTCACCCCCGGCAGCAGCATCGCGGCGCCGTTGCGCGACAGGATTCTTCAGAGTGCGCGCGAGATCGGTTACCGGCCGAACGCCATCGCCTCCATGCTTACCACGAGGCGGACGAACATCGTCGGCCTGGTCGTGTCCGACATGTCTAACCCGTTTTATCCGGCGTTGCTCGAACAGCTCACCCAAGGCCTCCAGCGCGTCGGTTTGCAGACCCTGATGTTCAACATAACGCCTGGCGCGAACATCGAGGAGCAACTGGTCGCAATACGAACCTACAATGTCGATGCCGTTGTCATCATCTCGGCCACAGTTCTGAATGACCGGACGCTGGCCTGGGCCACCGAAGGGCGCCGAGCTCTGCTTCTGAACCGGCTCGGCCATGACGACATCATGACGGTTTGCTGTGACAACACTGCCGGTGCGCGTTGCCTCGTCGACCATCTCTACGAGACTGGCCGCCGGCGCATCGGTTATGTCGCCGGCTTGACGAAATCTGCAATCGGCATGACGCGATATAGCGCATTCACCTCGCGACTGGCTGAACTGGGCATGCGCCTTACCGGCACAACCTCCCGGGAAATCTACAGCTATGATGCCGGTTGGGCCGGCGCCCTCGAGCTAATCCCCCAAAAGCCTGACGCGATCTTCTTCGCCTCCGACATACTTGCGCTGGGCGGCCTCGATGCCATGAAGCAGGCAGGGGTTGCGCGGGAAATTGCCGCCGTTGGTTTCGACGACATTCCGATGTCCGGTTGGCCGGGCTATTCTCTAACAACCTATCGCCAACCGATCGAAAAGATCGTGGACAAGACCGTCGAGCTTCTGACAGTTGCAGAGCCCGGTCCGACCCGCTTGCACGCTCTGCCCGGTGAACTCGTCGTGCGTGCGAGCACAGCAACCGAGCCGCAAAGCGCGGCAGCCTTGTTACCGCTGACTCCGTGACCCCGATGCTTCGATTGGCGCACCAGTTCGACGCGGCCACGCACGCATGGCTGCGCGAAAGGCTTCCCGGCGGGGCGGTGCTTCACCGGCTTTCAGCCGACGAGCCGTGGGCTGTGCCGGAAGGTACGACTGTGCTCTTGGTGACGAACGGCAAGTTGCGAAGTCTGACGCGAACCAAGCCCTCCTGGGCGAAGGATCTGGCTTGGGTCCATGCTCGTCCCACGGGCGTGGACGAAGCGCCTGACTGGCTCTTTGACGTACCGCATTTCACAGTTTCGCGCGGCGCTGCGTCTTTTGCCATTGCGGAATACGTCTTGGCGGCAATGCTCGATTTCGAAAAGCGCCTGGGCGATGTTCGCGTGACCAGCCCTGAGAGCTGGTCGGGGCAGGACATTGGAAGCTTGGCTGGACGCACAATCGGGCTGTTCGGATACGGTGAGATAGCGCGGACGGTGGCGAAACTGGCGCGGCCGTTCGGCGTCCATGTTCTCGCCGTTCGACGCCAGGCAGCAGCCGAGGGCGATGCCGAATTCGTTCCATTGGAGGAACTGTGCGCGCGCAGCGACCACATGATCATTTGCGCACCACTTACGCCTGCAACCCGCGGCCTATTCGATGAGCGTGTCTTCGCGATGTGCAAGTCAGGGATGCACCTCATCAACGTCGCGCGGGGCGCATTGATCAACCCCATGGCGCTGCGCAACGCACTTGACGGAACGATCGCTCGTGCCACGCTGGATGTCTGGGTCGAGGAGCCGCCGCCTGCCGGCCACTGGGTCTACGGCCATCCACGGGTGCGGTTGACGCCACATTGCTCCTCGCGAGGACCTCTCACCGAGGCGCGCCTTCATGTGATTCTCGAGACAAATTTAGACTATTGGCTGGCTGGGAAGCCAAAGAACATGATCGGTAAAGTTTCAAGGACAGCGAGATACTAGAGTGCGGCGTTAAGGTAAGCGGCCGAGCACCTTCCACGCGAACACGACACCACCTGTGAAGTCGCGCTACTGCGAGTGACAAATCCGACTGAATCTGCCCTTCGCCACCCGCCTAACCGCAGAGCAGGCCAAGCCGGTTGGGTGCGACAAGAGTCCAGCGGTGCTGCGTGCACACTTTCGACTTGGCCGATAATGGCTCATCGTCGTCGGGAGACTCTACCACAAGTCAGCACTGTGATCGGTCGGCGCTCGCGCCGACAGGATCGCTCCCAGCGTTCAGATGTCCTGGTTCTTATTTGTGAGACCGTGGACCAGCAGCACGATCAGGATGATCGTGCCGAAGATCATCTCGCGCGCGGCAGGGGGCATCTGCATCACCGAAAGGATCGACGACAGAAGCGTAATGAAGATCGCACCAACGAAGGTACCGATATAGTTCCCTTGACCACCCTGGATGGAGGTTCCCCCGATCACCACGGCCGAGATGACCGGCATGAGGTAAGGGTCGCCCATGCCTTGATAGGCTTGATTGGTATAGCCCAGCAGGAGAATGGCGCCGAAACTGGAAAACATTCCGGCAAGCACGAAAGTTACCACTGTGATCAGACGAAGCCGCGCCCCAGCAAGAAACACCGCACGCCGCGAATTGCCAAGAGCATAGAGGTAGTTCCCATAAGCGGTACGTTTGAGCACCCAGATAGAGATCACTGCGACCACGAGCCAAATGAGAAAAGCATTGGGCGTGCCGAAGGTCCGGCCGGTCGCCGTCTGCGTCGCCAGCCAGGGAACCTCGCCGTTGGGACGGCTGTTGCCGGTGTAGAAAACAGCGGCGCCAAGCAACATGGCGTTGACGGCCAGCGTCCAGACCATCGCGGGCACGCGAAAGACGGCGACACCAATGGCGTTCAAGAGTCCGACAGCCATGCCAAAACATAGGCCCAGCGGAATTGCCAGGCTGGCGACTATGGGATTGGAACTACCAGAGGCCGAGATCACGACAATCGCCGTGCCAGTGATGGTCCAGGGTACTGAAAGGTCAATCTCACCCAGCAGGATCACCAGCATGGCGCCGGTGGCAATAATGCCCAGAAACGCTGCGATCTGCAGTTGTTGGAGAATGTAGCCTGGCTTCAGGAAGCCGGGGTACAATAGGGATCCACCCAGCAGCAGAGCGACGCAACCCAGCGCGATCAGCAGAACCGATACGTTGTCCCGGTTGAGCCAGCGGAGGGATTTGCGGGGCGAAGCAGTTCGCGCGGCAGCGTCAGTCATCAGCGATACAACTCAAGCCGGCTGCGCACCCGAAAAACGCCGAGCGCGCCGAGTGCAATTGCGGTTGCCAGGATTAACCCCTCGAAGAACGGTTGCGCCAACGGCGGCAGCCCGGAGAAGAACATCAGCGACGAGATCGTCTTTAGGATCAAGGCGCCGATCACGGCCCCGACGGGGCTGCCGACGCCACCGCTTAGCGCTATCCCGCCCAACACGACCGCGGCGATCGAGTTCAGCGTGTAGGACGGCGCGATATTGGGGTCGCCTGTAAGCGTCACCATGCTGACATAGATGCCGGCAAGGGCTGCGATGAAGCCGCTGCTGCCGTAGGCGACGAGCTTGAGCCGGTTCACGCGAAGGCCGGTCATATAAGCAGACTGTTGCGACGACCCGACAGCATAGAGGCCGAGGCCGATGGCCGTCCGGCGCAGAAGGACCAGCAGTATCACGAGGATGACGACAAGAATGACCGCCGAGACCGGAACGGCTGCCACCGCATAGGTCAGCGCGTCCGACATGGTCTCATCGATGCTGCCGCCGGGCGTTGGCCGCAGAAGCAAAGCGATGCCGCCGAAGATGCCACCGGTCGCCAGCGTCGTGACGATTGGCTGAACCCGGCCATAGACAACCGCGATCCCGTTCACCAGCCCGCAGGCTACCCCGACCATGAGCACCGCCACCATGCCCAGCGCAATCGACGCCGGAGATCCATTGAGCAGGAAGGACGCCACCACGTTGGCAAGCGCTACGATAGACCCTACCGACAGGTCGACCCCTCTGACCAGAACCACGAAGAACTGAGCAATCGCGGCAAGCCCGAGCAATGCTCCCTGGTTTGACCAGATGGTTACCACATAGGTTGAAAAGCCGCGTGGATGGATGGCGATATAGCTGGCGAAAAGCACCACCAGCGCGAGCGCGGCAATCGCTTCCCTTGCATGTTGGCGAAGCCAGGTCGTCATGTTCGGGCCTCCACGTGAAGGCGCACGTTCATCGAGGCGGCGATCAGCGCATCGGCGGACAGGTGATCGCCCTTCAGTTCCTTGGCCACACTGCCCCGGTAGAAGACGTAGACCCGATCGCACAAGTGGATGAGTTCCTCATAGTCGGTCGATTGCAGGATCACAGCCATCCCCTCGGCCGCCAGCTCGGCAAGCAGCCTGTAGATCTGGGCCTTGGTCGGCAGGTCAATGCCGCGCGTCGGATCCATCAGGAGCAGACATTTGGGCGACAGCACCAGCCATTTGGCCAGCACCACCTTCTGCTGGTTGCCGCCCGACAGCGTCGCGACGGGATCGTCGAGCGAACCATAGGTCAGGGCCAACCGTTCGATCAGGTCTTGCAGCCGGGCCTCGTTATTGCCGTTCAGGTCGAGCAGGCCAAAGGGCGCTCGTCCGAGAACCGCCAAGCGCAGGTTTTGCGCCACCGACATGCTGGGGATCAGCCCCTCGGTCTTGCGATCCTCGGGCACGAGCGCCAGACCGATATCGGATTGTTTCACCCTCGGCGGCTTAAGACCATTCAGCCCCTTGCCATTGAGGGTGATGGTGCCCGTCACCCCGCGCAGCACACCGAAGACGGCATGCATGATCTGCTGCTGGCCCTGCGCGTCCAAACCGCCGAGGCCAACGATTTCACCGGCGCGCGCGCTAAGCGACACATCGATGAGCTGGCTTCCCCAACTCACGTTTGACACATTCAGAACGATCGGCACCGTGTCAGGCACAGGCGCGCGGCGCGGTGGAAAGAGCTCTTCCAGCGAGCGGCCGATCATGAGGCCGACGATCTCATCGGTCGTGCGTGCGCCAGCGTCGAAGGTCTCGATATGCTTGCCGTTGCGGAAGACGGATATGCTGTCGGCGATGGCGTCGACCTCGTGCATTCGATGCGAGATGAAAAGGATCGCGACACCTTGCTCCTTCAGCATTCTGAGGACACCGAACACGGTTTCGACCAGTTCGCTGGTCAAAGCCGAGGTCGCCTCGTCAAGGATAAGAAGCTTGGGCTTGCGGAACACGGCCTTGGCGATCTCCACAAGCTGGCGTTCGGACAGCGACAAGCCCGAGACGCGGGCGCCGAGCGGGATCGACTTGGCCCCGACCAGATCCAGCGCTTCGCGCGCCTCACGATAAACGCCGCGCTCCATCAATCCCATCCGGGTACGCGGGGCGGCAAGCACGATATTGTCGCCAACCGAAAGATGCGGCATCAGCGACAGCTCCTGGAACATGCACATTATGCCCTGTTCGGCCGCCTCCCGCGGGGAGGAGAAGCGCACCGTCTGCCCGCCGATGGCGATCGTTCCCGCGTCCGGCTGGATGACACCAGCCAACAATTTCATCAGAGTCGATTTGCCTGCGCCATTTTCGCCGAGAATGGCGTGCACGCGTCCCGGCTCGCAGCGGAAATCCACCATGGTCAGCGCTGGAACGCCGCCATAGGATTTCGACACCGATTTCAGTTCAACATAGCGATCGGCCATGCGCGCTCCGTTGCTGCCCGCCTGGCCGGCCTAGACGCCGGCCAGGTTCGCGTCGTAGCTCAATTGGCGTTGTCTGCCGTCTGGCCTTTCAGCTCATCGGGCGTGAACACCGGGAAACACTGCGGAAAGCCGGTGGCTGTGTAGAAGGTCTTTGGCAGATCGGGGAAAAAATCCTTGCCTTCTGCCAGATCCGCATTGTTCTTCTGAGGGATTGGCAGGAACACCTTCTGTGGCAGCGCATTGCCTTCGAGCAGCACGACCGAGGCCTCCAGCGCCATAGCGGCCAGCGCCGGCGCCTGGGCAGCCGTGATGCCAGGATACTTGCCCTTGTTGACCAGCATCCGCGTGCCGTTGCCGGCATCGAACCCGACCGGGACGACCGGGTGCTTCGCCGCGGCCATCGCCTCAAGCGCGCCAACGGAGCCCTCCTGGACAACGATACCGTCAAAATTGCCGTTGGTCGCAATGGCGTCGGATGTCACCTTCGACGCCGTGCCCACATCCCAGTCGCCCTCGACCTTGACCACCTTCAGATCAGGATATTTGGAGAAGACCTCGCTGAAGCCTGCTTGGTTGTCGCGGTCGACGCTGTTGCCGGGGACGCCATCGATTTCCAGAACCTGACCCGAAACATTGCCCTTCCTGGCCTTGATGCCATCGACCACGGCCTGCGCCTTGATCCGGCCCAGTTCGACCTGATCTTCGTTGATCTGCACCACCTGGTTGGAGTCGAGCACGTTGTCATAGGTCACCAGCACCACACCAGCTTGCTTGGCGCGCCTCACCACTGCGTCGAAGGCGGTGGGATTGACGGCATTGATGATCACGGCGTCGTAGCCGGCGGCGATGAAGTTGTCGATCGCAGAGATCTGCGCCGTGGAATCGTTGCCAACCGAAATGATCTTCAGCTCGGACAGCTTGGACTTGTTTTCGGGACGGTCCCCCCAGGCTTTGGCGGTCTGGATGGAATTGGCACGCCAGTCGTTGCCGACATAGCCGTTGACCAACGCAATTTTGTAGGGACCGGACTTCTTCGGATAGGAGATCACCGAAGCGCTGTCTGGCGCAGGCGCATAGCAGTCAGGCTTGTAGGTGTCCTGCGCGCGGGCGCTTGCCAGCATTGCGCCGGATGCTGCAAGAGCGCCCATCATCAGAAACGGAATACGTCTTTTCATTTCACTTTCCTCCCATCTTTCGGCGACCATCGCCGATTATAAGATCGAACCCCCCGCAGTTACCGCTGCGGAGACCGAATTCCTGCCATGCACGCATATGGTCGGACCATGAGTTCGGCTGCCTTCAGCGCCGGTTCAACGACACGGCGATGATGATGATGGCTCCCTTGATGACCTCCTGGATGCTGGTGGAAAGACCGAGCACGAGAAGACCAAATCCGAGAATCCCAATGAAGATTGCACCGACGACGGAGCCGACGATTGATCCATAGCCGCCAAAGAGACTTGTCCCGCCTATGATCACGGCTGCGATGACGTCGAGTTCAAGACCCGCTCCCAGGCTGGGATTACCCGCCGTGGAGCGGGCCGCGAGCATCAGGCCCGCTAAGGATGCGGTCATGCCCGACAGGACAAAGGCGAAGATCTTGACGCCGTCCGTGCGGACCCCGGAAAAGCGCGCGGCAACAGCATTTCCACCTGTCGCATAAACACGCCTGCCATAGGGCATCTGATGCAAAAGATAGTAGCCGGCCGCGGTCAGGACGATGGTCCACCAGATTGGCGCCTGGATGCCGAGGAAACTGCCATTCCAGAACAGGTTCGAAAAATCATCATCGACGATGGACACCGGCCGAGTGCCGGTGATGGTCAGCGCCAATCCGGAAAAGATGGAGAGCATGCCAAGCGTTACGAGAAACGAGGGAATGCGCAGTTTCGTAACAAGCACGCCCGACACCGCTCCGATCGAGGCCCCGGCGCCCAGCACCAGAAGTGCGGCGACATAGGTGGGGACACTTTGATCGAGCAGCAACGCTCCGATCATACCCGAAAAGCTGGCAACCGACCCGACCGACAGGTCGATTTCACCGCAGATGATGACGAACGTCATGCCGATCGCCATCACGGAGACGATGGCTGTGATGCGCAGAACGGCGCTTGCGGTTGAGACCGACGCGAAGTGGGGTGCGAACAAGACGAAATAGAGGGTGATCGCCAGGAAGATCACATAGGTGATGTGATCGCGGAAAAAATTCATCGCACTTGCGCGCATCGGCATCGAGGAGGGTTTCATGCTGCAATTCCCTGGGCGCGTACGCTGGTTTGTCTGGCGGCTTCGGCCTGCAGCAACGCGCGAAGCCCCGTCTCGTCGTGCGCGCTGCCGATGCTGCGTGTTATCCGCCCCTGCGCCATCACCAGAATGCGATCGGACAAATCCAGAAGTTCTTCGAGTTCCGAAGAAATGAGCAGCACGGCGACGCCTTCGCTTGCCGTGCGACGCACAAGCTCGCGCATATCGCGCTTGGCGTTGACGTCGACGCCGGAGGTTGGCTCATCGAGGATCAACAGTTTCGGCTTCATTGCCAGCCACTTTGCGAAGACAATCTTCTGCTGATTGCCGCCCGAAAGCTCCTGGGCTTTCTGTAGGGGGCCACGGCACAAGATGTTGAGGTCGTCGCGGTATTGTCTGAACAGCGCCGTTATGCGGGCCTTCGCCATAGGCCCCAACGGACCCGCCAGAGAGAAATCAGAAAGGCGGGGAAGTGCGAGGTTCTCCTCGATCGAACGGCCGCCAACAAGCCCTTCGAGCCGACGGTCTTCGGGAACAAGTGCGATGCCGGCGGCGATTGACCGGCTGACACTGCCCGGCTGAACGGGTTCGCCCGCCACGGCAATGTGGCCCGATACATCCGGAAGGATGCCGAACAAAGCCTTTGCCAAGGTCGAGCGGCCGCTGCCGACAAGCCCGGCAACGCCGACGATCTCGCCTGGGTCGATCAAGAACGATATGTCGGACAGCTTGCGTGACGTGGCAAGGTGGCGGATATCGAGAGCCGGCGTCCCGACGGGCGTCGCCGTTTGGCGTTTCGCGGGCGCTGCGGCGGTCGGCAAAGGCACTTCGCCCTTCGGCCGCGACATCATCGCGGCGATATCCTCGATGGATGTCTTGCTCGGATCAAGCGGGCCAACCAGTCGCCCATCCTTGATGATCGAGATGCGATCCGAAAGCCGCAGCACATCGGCCATGCGATGGCTGATGTAGACGATCCCGATCCCATTCTGCTTGAGCTGGCCGATGGTGCGAAAAAGCGTTTCCTCCTCGTGGATGGTCAGAGATGAAGTCGGCTCATCCATTACGAGCAGCTTGGCGCCCCGCGAGATCGCCTTGAGGATCTCGACCATCTGCCGTTGGGCGAAGGCCAGATCGCCCACACGCGCGGAAGGATCAAGCGAGAAGGCGTACCGCTCGATCAGAGCCTGGGCGTCGCGAACCATTTTTCTGCTGTCGACACGCCGGCCAAAGGCGAGAGGCTCGCGAAGGATGAACAGGTTCTCGGCAACCGAGCGGTTCGGCAAGACGCTCAGTTCCTGGAAGATCATGGCGATCCCGCGATCGATCCTCTCTCGAAGCGACAAGGCCGTGACATCCTGTCCGTCAAACAGAATGCGGCCTTCATCCGTTCGATAAGCTCCCATGAGAATCTTCATGAGCGTCGATTTGCCCGCACCGTTCTCGCCGAGCAGTGCGTGCGTTTCACCGGCCATGACCTCGAACGAAATATCAGACAGCACGCGGTTCGCGCCAAACGACTTGCTGATGCGTTGCATCGCTACGATCGCATTCTGGGACGTTGAAGTTTTCGCTTCGGCCATGACGATTTCTCGGTCGCTCGGGAAGCGTCGGCGGACTGCTGGAGCCCGCCGACGAAAAAGGGGCTAGAAGCACTCGCCGTTGCAGATTTTTACCACCGAGGCGGGAGCATCTTCCTTGGTGACCTGCTTGAGGGCACTGAGAAGGTCGAGCTTCTTGACGCGCAACGTCGGCACCGAAATGTATGGCGGGACGTCATGTCCAAGCAATGCAAGCGCGGCCGCCTTGGCCTCGGCCACGCCCTGGTCGTAGGGACGCTGCGCGCCCACGGCCAGAAATTCGCCACGTGCAACATTCAGCGCGCTGTCCGCGGCAATGTCATTCGTGGTGACGACGATATCGCGTCCAAGTGTTTTGGCCGCCGCGACAACCTGTTGCGCGGGCGTGTCCCAGGCAACGAAAATACCCTTCATGTCGGGATGTGCCGTCAACATCGCGGTGGCAACCTCGTAAGCCTTCTCCGGCGCCGTGAAGGTGCCGACATCCGCGACCTTGATGTCGGGATGTTCGGCGAAGGCCTTCAATGCGCCGACCTTGCGGGCCGCGACGGAGTAGTAATAGTCATAAACCAGCGTGATAATGCCGACCTCGCCCTTGCCGCCAATCGCCCCGACAAGTTCCTGCGCGGCGAAGTAGGCGTTCTTCTCATTGTCGGAGGCAACAACGGTCACATAGTCCTTGCCCGGCGCCATATCGACCGGGACATTGTCCATGAAAACCAGCTTGATGCCGGCTGCCGCCGCCTTCTTGTAAGCTTCGGACTCAGACTTCGGATCGATCGGGATCGAGAAGATCACATCCGGCTTGCGGGCAATCATCTGCTCGAGATCGCTGATTTGCTGGCCGGGCTGGAACTTGGCGTCGGTGGTTCCGACAACTTCGATGCCAAGGTCCTTGAGTGTGTTGCTGATTCCGGCAACCTGCAACTGAGGCCAGCCAGCATCCATGGTGTGCATCACCAGTCCAGCGGTGAACTTTCCCGCCTTGAGCTTGGCAAGATCCTCGTCGGAGAATTTCAGCACGTCTGGCGAAACCGCCGGCGGACCATCCGGGAAGCCTGGGACGGGTTGGCCCCTCGGCGACAGGGGCAGCGGCTCGAGCAGAGCTTTTGCTTCCGGTGGAATGGTGTCATCGGCGAGCGCCGACGATGCGGCCAGTCCCGATAGCGCCAAGGCCAAAGCGGCCGCTACAAATCCACGATAGTGCATTTCATTCCTCCCGATCATATGAAACGGCCGTATCAGCCGGTGGCGACCTGGCTGGTCGTACTGGATGGGCGCTGTTCAGCGCCCGTAAGGCATCAATGCCGCCGTGGCGGCACCCGAGTAATTCACGTAGACCGTCTTCTTGCGCATGTAGCTTTCGAGCCCATGCACGCCGTCGTCACCGCCCAGCCCGCTTTCGCGGAACCCGACATGGAAACCCTGCAGCATTTCCGGTCCAATCCGGTTCACGTAGATCTCACCGAACGAAACCTCGTTGACGGCGTTCATCACCCGGCCCAGATCATTGGTGAAAAGATACGCCGACAGGCCATAGCGACTGGCATTGGTGATGCTGACCGCCTCTTCAAAGGTGTCGAAAGGCATGATCGGCACGACCGGGCCGAAGATCTCGCGCGTCATGATCGGCATGTCGGGCGTCACGTCGGTCAATACGGTCGGATTGAGCCAGTAGCCGCCATCGATCGGCGCCCTGGTCGGGCGCCCGCCGGCGAGAGCAAGCGTCGCGCCGCCTGCGACGGCTTCGGCAAGAACCGCCTCGACCTTTTCCAATTCCTCACGGCTCACCTTGGGGCCGATATCGGTATTTGCCTGCATCGGGTCACCGACGACCAGCGACTTGGAGAATTCCACAAAGCGGGCAACGAACTGATCGTAAATCGAACGATGGACGAGCGTACGTTCGTTGCAGATGCAGACTTGTCCGCAATTCATGTAGCGTGAGGTGGCTGCCGAACGCACCGCCAAATCGAGATCGGCATCGGCCAAGACGATGAATGGCGCCTTGCCGCCAAGCTCCAGCGAAACCGGTGTCAGATTGCTTGAAGCATTGGCCATGATGCGCTTGCCGGTCGGTACGCTTCCGGTCATGGTGATGAGGTCGACGCCGGGTTCCGTGCAGAGCACTTCGCCTATGGTTTCACCTCGTCCCGTTAAGATGTTCACCACGCCGGCTGGCACGCCCGCTTCGACAAAGATGCGCGCCATTTCGAGCGCCGAAAGTGGCGTGTCTTCATGTGGTTTGAGGACGATGGTGTCGCCGGCGATCATGGCGGGCGCCACCTTTCGGCTGACCAGGGCGCTCGGGTAATTCCATGGAATGATGGCGGCGACGACGCCTATCGGCACACGCTGGATCCAGACCTGCTCTCCCGCGTAGTCGGATGGCAGGATCTCACCCTGGATGCGACGGGCAAACTCGGCGTAGTAGTCGAAGAACTCGGCCGCGCCGCCGACTTCACCTATTGCTTCATTGATCGGTTTGCCTTGTTCCCTGACCACCACCTCGGCCAGATGTCGGGCATTCTGCCGGATCAAGACCGCAATCCGCTTCATGATCGCCGCACGGGCAAGAGGCGATTTGAGCCCCCAAGCCTTCTGGGCCCTGCGTGCGGCCTCTATCGCCTGGCGGGCCTGATCCGGGCTTGCCTCGGGCACGTCGACAAAGGCCTTGCCATTGGCGGGATTGATCACCGAGCGCGTGCCGGCTTCGCCGGCGACAAACTTCCCGTCGATCAGCATGAGATGGGATTTCTTGTCTTCTGCTGCCATGGTTCAATCCGCTTCCGCGTGCGTTGCAGGCGTGCCGTTGCCTAAGAATTGGATTTTGCCGCGGCCATCTGGACCGCGAACTCGATCGCTTCGACCAGACTGTCCTCATTGGCGATGCCCTTGCCGGCGATGTCGAAGGCCGTGCCGTGGTCGACGGAGGTGCGGATAATCGGAAGGCCCAGCGTGACATTGACACCTGAGAGCGCTTTCCACTCACCCGTCGCGGGATCGACGTTGAAGCCGAGCAGCTTCACCGGGATATGGCCTTGATCGTGATACATCGCGACCACCGCGTCATACTGGCGGGCGCGTAACTTGACGAAAACCGTATCGCCCGGAACAGGCCCAGACACGGTAAAATCGGCGGAGGTGTAGGA
>NZ_NWQG01000115.1:0-9199 GCF_002529485.1 Mesorhizobium sanjuanii | reverse complement strand
GGTGTAGGAAGCGACGACCGGGGCCGTGATGTCGATATCCTCACGACCGAAAATGCCGCCTTCGCCAGCATGCGGATTGAGCGCGGCAACCGCAATGCGGGGATGGGCAATGCCGAGGCCGTGCAACGCCTCGACCGTCAACTGGATTACCCGCCGCAACCGGGGCTCGGTCAATTTCGACGGAACCTGGGCGAGCGCCACATGCGTCGAGACATGGCTGACGCGAAAATCGCCATGGGCAAGCATCATCACGGAATCGCGGGCACCTGTCAGTTCTGCCAGCATGTCGGTGTGACCGGCATAGTGATAGCCGGCCAGATTGAGCGCTTCCTTGTTGAGAGGAGCCGTAACGATGCCTGCAATTGAACCGGCCTGTGCCAGGCGAACGGCTTTTTCGATCGCCAGATAGGCGAGGCGCCCGCCTTCGGCCGACATGATGCCTGTCTCAATGGGGGTCCGTTCGGGGCCGGCTTCGAGAATGGCTACCGGCGGAAAATTCCCAGCGGCTGAAGCCGACGGTCCTTCCTCCTCAATGCGTCCGGAAATCGGCTCCATTGCACGCATCGCGGTGACGCTGCCGATAATGAGAAGCGACAACGATCCGTCGGCAAGGCGCGGTTTCAGCCGTGCGCATGCCTTTGCGATGATCTCAGGGCCGATGCCCGCAGGATCACCCATGGTGATGCCGAGTCTTGGACCAGACATAAACGCCCCTAATCGGTCAATTGTGGTCATCTTCTAATCCTTCTAACCATGAATGCGCAATAGTTTTCTTTTGCAGTCATTCGCAATCACCTGAATGGCGAAATCCGCCTGTTTTCACACGTCTCTGTGGGGGCAGTCCCCGTGTAGCCGGCTGCCGACCCATCGTTTGACGTCATTTGACCGGCGAGAATGGACCCGCCCGATGTCTTTGCCGGCGATCGTCGTGATTAGCGACGCGCGAGAGCCGCGAGCCTGCAGAGCAGGGCGCTGTCGCCGAACGCGCCAGATTTGGAAATTGTGGCTAGCCCCTCGAAGACGCCGCCTTTGATTCTGGAGATCGGAAGCCCCGGCTCAATCTCGCTCTCGACCGTGAGTTCGACAACGCCAAGGCTGGAGCACACCGATCGCAATGTTTCGCCGCCAGTGACGAGCAGCGTTCCGGGCTTTGGCAAGCCGTCGAGGAGCGAGGCAAACACCTTGCCGATATGATCCGCCACCGCGTGGCGATCACCTGATGCAACGACGGTGACAACCGACGGCGCACCTTGCATGATCCGTTTCGCCAAATCCCTTTTCGCTTTGTCGATGTCGCGCCCCACGACGATATGCGCATCGGCATGCCTGGCGGCAAAAAAGGCCACCTGTCCCGCTGTGACTTCGTGATTTGTGCCGACAAGGCCCAGGAATGGGGCGGACAATGCCGGAACAGGCTTGTGTGGTATGCCTAGGTGTCGTGCCAGCGCTGCAGCGAGGCCGCCCGTACCAACCCAGAGCGTCCGCGGCGCGCACGCCGTGGCAACGATTTCGTCCAGGTCCTTGTCCGTTTCGGCGTCGTAGAGAGTGATGAAATGAACTGGCCGTGCCGCCGGTATCGAACGCCCAGCCGAAAAGCGCTGGCCTAGACCGGCGACGATGTCGGGACCTACCATTTCGGGCCGATCGAGCCGCCATTGACGCCCAAGGCGTGTAACACGGCCATGAAACGGGAACGCAGGCGCCAGAACAACGCGCTGGTACGCCCCCTCGGCGATACAGGCTTCTATTTCGGCGATGACGTGACCGCGCAAAAGGCTGTCGATCTTCTTGAAGCTCAGCTGTCCGTCGGCGAGCCATGGTGCGAACCTCAAGTGTCTCGCGACGGCCGTCGTCTCGGCGCCCTCACGTGTGGCGATATCGACAGCCAAACGGGCCGAGAACGCACGACCCAGGTGCCAACTCACCCCCATGCCGTGGCTTGGCGAGGCGAAGCAAACCGCGCTATCCAGGGCGCCGGTCAGGTCGTCGGCGATGATCCGGACATCCACAGGCTCAAGAGCGCTCAACTGAAGAACCCGAACGGCTGACGCGCACGACCCGGACGTTCACATCGAGCGTGCGGAGATTGGTGAGGCTGGCCTGATCGATGCCCTCGTCGGTAATGATCTGGTGGATATCGGCCAGACGGCAGATGGTGCAGAAATTGGGAGCGGTGAATTTGGAATTGTCGGCAAGCACGACGACGCGGCGCGCCGCGGCGATCATCGCCTGCTTCATCGCCGCGACCTCAAGCGAGGTCTCCGTGAGCATGTCTCCGGTGATGGCATGAGTGCCCAGAATGGCCACATCGGCGTGGATGGTGCGCAGGAAATTCTCGCCAGGCTGGCCAACCAGAGTTAGAGAACCCGGCTTGCAGGTGCCTCCAAGCATGACGAGGCGTACTCCCGGCACGGTTGCGAGTATCTGCGCGATCGCGAGACTGTTGGTGACAGCCGTAAGCGCAATGGGTGCAGCCGCGATGGCGCGGGCGACTTCCAGAACAGTCGTGCTTGAGTCGAAAATGACACTCTGGCCGGCGCGAAGTTCCGACATCATGGCCGCACCTATGGCCTCCTTTTCAGCCCTGGCGAAGTGCGCGGCAGTGGCGAGATCCGGCTCGAAGGTGGCGAGTTCCGTGCGTTGAAGCATCGCTCCGCCATGCGTTCGCTCCAATGCACCCTGCCGTTCCAGCGTCTCGAGGTCGCGCCGGATGGTAGAAGGTGACGCGCCGATGAGGTCGATGAGTTCCTGAACGCCGACGGTTCCTTCCCGTTTAAGGCATTCGAGAATGAAAGCGTGACGCTTGGCCGGGATCAGATCGACCCGTCCACGCCCGCCATCGTCTTCCCATGACCCGGCGGACGCTGAGGGCGCCATATCTTCCACCGTTGATCTTCGAACATTCTTAGCCACGTTCGCATCTCCGCACAGTGCAGCAACGCTCGCCGGAATCACAGCGAGCCCAGCATCGCGAATATCACGAATTCGTCCGACGATCCCACTGGTTTGTCATGTCAATGAGCGAATTCTTATCGCTTTTGGCTTTATTAGAATTATTTTGACTGATTTTGACCACATGTGATAATCACGGTTCGTCAACCGTCGTCACTTGATGGTTGGAAGCGGGCAGTTCTGGTCAAAATAAATGAATCAGCAATGCAAGGGCCTGCGGGCTCCGTTGCGAACCGGGTTGGAGGAACCATGTCTTTCTTGTCGAGGCTGAAATCGGCCGTCGTCGGCGTCGTTGCCGCGGCCTTCTTGTCAACGGCGGCCGTTGCGGCCGACGGCCCCACGGTCGGCGTTGTCGTGCCGACCCTGGATGCCCAATTCTGGAACAGCTATGTCGCTTTCATGAAAAAGGGAGCGGATGAACTCGGCGTGAATCTCGTCGTGCTCAATGCCGACAACAAGCCTGACCAGATGGTCAAGTCGCTTGAGGATCTGGTGGCCCAGAAGGTCGACGGCATAATCTTCACGCCCTACTGGGCCACTGCGGCCCGTGGGCTTACCTTGGCGAAGGAAGCCGAGATACCGGTCATCCTCACCGACAGTTATCCGGATTTTTCGCCTCAAACCGAGCGTTTCCCCAATTACATCGCCTTTATCGGGCCGAGCGATGAAGACGCTGGATACCAAATGGCCAAGGCGCTGTTCGCTGCGATCAAGCCCGGGCCGGATGGCAAAAAAGTGATCGGTGTGGTCAACGGCACTGCCGGCACCTCGGTCGCCATTGATCGTCGCAAGGGGCTGGAAGATGCTCTCAAGGAAGCGCCCGATGTGCGGGTCGCCGGTGAAGTCGACGGCAATTTCGTCCGTGATACGTCACAGACCGCCTTTGAATCACTCTTCCAGGGTAATCCTGACATTACCGGCGTCTGGGCCGCGAACGGCGGCACTGCGACCGGCGTGATGGCTGCTCTCAAGAATCACGGGAAAAAGCCGGGGAAGGACGTCATGGTCGTCGCAATGGATCTCAACCCTGAAAATGTCGAAGCGGTAAAGTCCGGCGAACTGCTTTTCGACATCGGCGGTCATTGGCTTCAGGGCGGCTTCGCCCTTGTTGCCCTTTTCGATCAGATCAAGGGCATTCCGGTTCCCGCCGGCGCCGACAATGTCAAGCTGAAGCTGCTGCCGCTGACCAAGGATCGCGTTGCGCAGTTTGAAAAGGACTTTCCGGGCGGCGTGCCCACCTATGATTTCCGGCAGCACTCCCGCTTTTACAACAAGGACGCCAAGCCGGCCGTTTTCGAGATGCAATACAGCAACTAAACGTAAGGTTCGGCCTGCCTGCAAGCGGTTGCAGGCAGGCTTCTCCCTGGCATTGGCGTGGTTCAATTCATGACGCTTACCGCGAGCAATTTGCGCAAGACTTACGGCCAGACACGTGCCGTGGACGGCGTCTCGGTGGTGCTTCGGCCTGGTATCGTTCACGCCATCGTCGGTGAAAACGGAGCCGGCAAATCGACGACCCTGCGTATGCTTGCCGGTGCCGAACGGCCTGACAGTGGCGAGATGACCTTGGACGACGCAAGATACGCCCCACCAAGTGTTATCGGTGCGGCGGCCCTTGGCGTGTCGCTTGTTTACCAGGAAATCACGATCAACCGTTCGTTGTCTGTCGCTGAAAACATCTTCATCGATCGCCTGCGGCAGTTCACCGGGCGCCTCGGTCTCATCGATCGCAGACGCATGGAAGGAGCGGCGCAAACGATCCTCGAACGGATCGGCGCGCAGATATCGGTCTCTGCGGAGACAGGCCGCCTCAATCTCGGCGAGCTGAAATGCATCGAGATCGCCCGCGCGCTGTCTACGGATCCGAAGATCCTCCTTCTCGATGAATCCACCGCCTATCTCGATCATCGAGAGGTCCAGGCTGTCCTTCGCGTCATCAGCGAACTCAAGGGGCAGGGGATGACCGTGGCCTTCGTTTCTCATCACCTCGACGAGGTGATTGCCGTCGCGGATGAATTGACGATCCTGAAGGATGGGCAATTTGTCGGAACTTATCGCACGGCCGAGATCGAGCCCCACGAAATTCATCGCCGCATGGTGGGGCGCGAGCTCGCGAAAAGTATTTATCCGCCGCGACCGGCGAAAGATCCGGGCAAGGCGGCGCGGGGTTCCGTCGTTCTCGAAGTCAGCGACGTCGCCGTTGGGCGCGAACTCAGCAACGTCAGCCTGGATGTTTGTGGTGGCGAAATCCTCGGCCTTGCCGGATTGAAAGGCGCTGGCGCCGAAGCGCTTTTCGCGGCCATTTGCGGCGATTTGCCCATGCGCCAAGGCTCGATGACGCTGGCAGGCGAGCCCTACGCGCCATCGACCCCGACTTTCGCCTGGCGACAGGGCGTCGCTCACCTGCCGGGTGACCGCAACAATGAAGGACTGATCGCCGAGTTCAGTGTTCTCGACAATCTGGTGATGGCCCACCCACCGCACCATGGGCCATTATTCGATCGCGCCGCCGCCATCGCCATCGCGCGTGATCTCATCGCTCAGGTCGGCATCAAGACCCAAGGCGTAGATGCATCCTGCCGCTCCCTCTCCGGCGGCAATCTTCAAAAGGTGGTGATCGGCAAATGCTTAGCTGTCGGACCTCGCCTGCTGCTGCTCAACAATCCTACGCGTGGCGTTGACGTCGGCGCCCGTGCGGAAATCTACCGCATCATACGGCAGAAGGCGGCGCAGGGCGTCGCCGTAATCCTGTCTTCCGAAGACATGTCTGAACTGATCGGCATGTCAGACCGCTTGCTGGTGCTCCGACAGGGATACGTCACGCATCGCATCGAGAACGCAGCCGATGTCACCGAACACGACATCATTGGACATATGGCCTGACTATGAAGACGAACGAGACAGCAAGCCCCACAACGCCGAGCGCAAGCGAACCGACCCTGAACGCAAGCAGGTTCGAAGTCGCCAAACGCGCCTTTCCGCTTGCCATGCTCGTTCTGCTGGTCGTGATTTTTTCGATGTCCTCGCCACGCTTCCTGACCTTCAGCAACCTTCTTATCGTGCTTCAACAGGGCACGGTGCTGCTGGTTGCGGCGCTCGGCATGACCTTCGTCATCATGGCCGGCTCCATCGATCTTTCGGTCGGTTCAATCGTTGCACTCGCGGCATTGGTGGCCGCTCTGACAGCTGACAGCCTTGGCGCTGCGGCGATCATTCCCGCCATCGCCGTTGGTTCCGTTGCCGGCTTGATCAATGGCGTGCTCCTCGCCAAAGGCAAGGTGCCGTCCTTCATCGCAACCATGGGAGCGATGGTGGTCTACCGCGGCATCGTGCTTCTTTTTACCCGCGGCGCCCCGGTCTCCATAGAGGACGAGCAATTCCTGGACACCTATACCAACCGGACCTTGGGCATTCCGCATTCCGTGGTCATCGGCCTGGTGCTGACGGTTGTTGCCTATGTCATCATCAACAAAACGGTGTTCGGACGCGAGGTTCGCGCTATTGGCGGCGGGGAACGTGTCGCCATCTTAACGGGCATCCAGGTCGCCCGCGTGAAAATCTACATGTATGTACTTCTCGGGGCCCTGTGCGGCATCGCGGGATTGCTGCAGGGCGCTCGCGCCATGGCCGCCACGGCCCAGCTCGGCGAGGGGCTTGAACTGGACGTCATTGCCGCGGTGGTCGTCGGAGGGACGCCTTTGACCGGAGGTGTCGGCAGTGTTGTCGGTACCGTGCTGGGCGTTCTGATAATCACGCTTCTGTCGAATGGCATGAACATGGCGGGCGTCGACCCATATCTCCAGAATATCGTCAAAGGCACTGTGCTTGTTTGCGCCGTATTCGTAACCATCGATCGAAAGAAGATCGGCATCATAAAGTGATGGGAGACATTCCGTACGCGGCCGTCACCGGACTCCATGGCTGCGCGGATTGAACCGCAGCCATCGTTTCAACTCGGCCATGAAGGCCGCGTCAGCCATCTGCGCCTCGTTGCCGGCAACGATCAGGTCCCGCACCTGACCGACCCGCGCACGGTAGGTAAGCAAGACGAGACGCACACCCGGCGTTCGGTGGACTGTCGAAGCGCCTCGATATCCGCTGAAGGCACCGAGCGCCCGTCATATTCCGCTCCGATGGATTGCCGCCTGGGAATGGCGGCAAGCAGCATCGGCGAGCCATACTGGCTTCAACTACCGCCGACAGAAGACATTGCCAAAGCATGCCGTGCCGGTTCGATCTCCGACTTTCTCATGCTCCCGGACCTTCTCGCGTCTTTCGGCAACCTCGAATACGATGTCGTGGAAATGGCCCTGGCAAATCAAGACGACTGGGACAGGTACGAGGCAGCCAAGTGGCTCACTATGCGCCTTGGCTCGACGCAAATCCCGAGGACGACTTCGGGAGAGATGTTCGAGCCCAACTTACCTCGGAACCCGTACGACATGCCGCATACACGCGTGAATACTTGGGTTGGGGTGTGTTCGCGCTGATGGCGCGGTGATGTGGAGGGGTCGTAAGCTGCCTTTTTTGCGTTGCAGCAGCTTGAGGTTCGGTCAAGAGGTATCGGGCTATAGCGTAAAACGGCGGTTCACCGCGCCGCTTGGTGGAGTGCGGTGATCGGCGGCGGTATCGCGCCGCGGAGGGCAATCGGCGGCTGATGGCGGAGAGAGCGTCAGCCAATACATCGTACGGTGTCGTCCATGGCCGTCCATAAGATGCTGTAAAAACAAAGCCTTGCGCAAATGTCCCGGCTTATTCATGTCCACTGCCGTTCATTGCAATTCGCTGGAATCCCGAATACGATGTGGGTTGAAATGTGGGGTGGCGACTTAGGGTGACGCATTGAAAAACTCGGGTAGGCATCCAGACAAAGCGCTGAGCGCGTTGCAGGTCAAGCAAATCAAGGCTCCTGGCCGATACGCAGACGGGAATGGACTTTATCTGGTTGTTGACCCATCGGGAGCCAAACGCTGGCTGCTCCGAACCGTCGTCCAAGGCCGGCGGCGCGACATTGGTTTAGGCGGTCTTTCAATCACATCGCTTGCCCAAGCGAGGGAGGCGGCACAAAATTATCGCAAGGTGGCGCGCGACGGCGGCGATCCTCTGGCAACGCGGCGTGAAGCTCGTAGAGTCGTCCCCACCTTTCAGGTGGCGGCTGAGACAGTCCACGCAGAACACGAGGTCAGTTGGAAAAACCCTAAGCACGCAAAACAGTGGATCAACACGCTGGCCCAGTATGCGTATCCGGTTATTGGCGACTACCGGGTGGACGCGATCGGGACGCCTGACGTGCTTAGGGCACTTTCGCCGATCTGGTTGACCAAACCCGAGACTGCGAGGCGAGTCCGCCAGCGGATCAATACCGTCCTGGATTGGGCAAAGGCGGCGGGTTACCGGTCGGGCGATAATCCGGTGGACGGGGTCAGTCGCGGATTGCCTAAACAAACTGATTCTGATCAGCACCATGCCGCCGTCCCTTTCTCAGAGGTCGCCGGCTTTGTCCGAGCGCTCCAACAATCCGGTTCCGGGCCGGTTGCTAAATGGGCATTCGAATTTTTGATCCTGACCGCTTCCCGAACAAGCGAGGTTATTCAGGCGAAATGGAGCGAGTTTGACCTCGCGTCCAAGCTCTGGACCGTGCCGGCAGCACGCATGAAAGCGAAGCGCGAGCATCGTGTGCCGCTAACGGACCGTTGCATTGAAATTTTGGAATCCGCGCGGGCTTTCTTCCCAAGTGCCGATTTCGTTTTCCCGAATGCATCCGGTGAAAGCCCGATGTCGAACATGGTATTCTTGGCTATGATGAAGCGCATGAAGGTCAAGGCGACAGCCCATGGTTTCAGATCAGCTTTCAGGGACTGGGCAGCGGAAGAAACCAGCTTCCCGCGTGAAATCGCAGAGATGGCGTTGGCTCATACGATCGCGAACAAAGTTGAAGCCGCCTATAGACGCGGTGACCTCTTGGAGAAACGGCGGGAGATGATGCAAAGTTGGGCAGACTTCGTAGGGGAGAATAGTGTTGCCACCCCGAGTACGTAAAGGCCACGCCGCGTCCAGCGAGAATGAAGTCGCTGCACCGCAGTATCACGCCGGCCAAGAATTTGCAGGTGAGGGCCTATTCGCTTTAAAGGGCGAGCATGGGAGTTACCGAAGAGCAAAGGTAGTTCTGGACAACGTTAATCGATACAAATTGCCAAATAATACGGTGCGTAAGTTTTCCCTATTAAGTAAAGTTAGAATAATATGC
>NZ_NWQG01000114.1:0-49558 GCF_002529485.1 Mesorhizobium sanjuanii | reverse complement strand
CCTTCGAGATATCGAATTCCGGTCCGCCTGCCGAAAGCTGTCGGGCAGCTGCACGCGCCCGATCTATCCAGGTGTCGGGAGCCTCGCCCTCGGCAACGATGCGATCCTCGACGATCGAAAGCCGAACCGATTTCGGCGGAGCCAGCGACGCCGTCAGCCGCTTCAACACGAACTCTGGCTCAAGGCTCTGATAGAATTGCCACTGTGAATGAACGCGGGCAGGATCGACCTGCGTTCCGGACAACAGCGACTGCGGGTCGGCGGCAAGCGGATCTCTTAGGCCGGAAATGTAGAAATCTCCGCCCCTAGCCGTTTGTTGGCCGACGATGATTCCCGGTTGGGCCTCAAGTCGCGACACATAGGCCTGCCAGCGCTGCCCGGATTGCCAGGAAAGAACGAACCAACTGCCTGCCGGAATCAAAACCAGCAGGACTGCAGCCACCGCCAGCCACGGAAATCCCTGGTTTGATTCCTCCTGCTTCAGTTCAACACAGGTCTGCAACTGCGTCTCTACGCTGGCCAACTGCGAACTGTCGCCGTCAAACTGCTCTAAAGCCTGTGAGGATTCATCATGGATGCGAAGCAATACATCGCGAATTATTTCATGTAATTCCTCTGGCGGATTTCCCCGGATCACGGCAACCAAGGTCGCAAACGGTCCAACTTCCGACCAGAGACGAAGCTCCCCAAAACGAATAGTGTCCAGGCCGCTCTGTTCTTTCTCGTTAAACGAATCCTTTACAAAATCTTGAATTGCACTAAGCATCGAAGAAATTAGTTGAGGGTCTTCGCTTGTTGCATTTTCGGCGGTTACATGGGCAATCAAAAGCCCGGAATTACGATTAATGAGAAAGACGTGCTCTACTCTATAGACGAGAGAATGCTTGAGAACAACTTCTGAAAAGCTTGCGCCGGTTCTCCAGGCTTCAAGTCTCCACTTAAGTCCACGCCAGGTAAATATATGCCTTAAAGATTCATTCAGCGACTGAAAGGTCTGGTCGATCTTTTCGCCGATCGACTTGCGAATAGCCGGCAGAAACACCGGGTACAATATATCCGTCAGCGTGCGGGGGCTCTTCTGAATGGACCGTTGCACGGCCCTCTCGACAGCTGGCGCAAGAGCCTCGCCGAGTTGCGCATGAGGCGCACGTGCGGCTGCACTGGGGAGAACGTCCCCCACCGCGGCCGCAAGCTGCTCAGGTTCGTCGAGCAGGTGCGCAACTCGTGAAAGCTCAGAAATTTCGCGGCCGACCAGCAACTGGCGCAGCGTTTCCATGCGAGGATCGGCGCTTGGAACTCCGTCGAAACGCACCCGATGGTCCGGATCAACGTTCCGGGCAATTTCGACCAAAAGACTAGCCAGAGCCTCGCGATCAATCCCGGTATCGTTCGAAGCTGCTCTTTTAGGAAGGCTGATTGGGTCGACGCTCGACGTCAAGTTCCGATCAACTCACTTTCCAGCTACGTTCCGAGTTGCTCTTGCTGCCGACGGGATCCTGATTTAGACATTTTGCAACCTCGACAAACAGGCCAGCCAAAAGATTCCGGTCGGTCTTGACGTTGCTGAGATCGGAAAACATCTTCTCGATCAGCATCTGAACGCTTTCATTCTTCTGCTTGATTTCCTCACGCAGCAAATGATCGTTTCGATTTATCCGGTCCGCGACTTCGCGCTCAAGCTCGCTCAATTGATCCGACAACGCGCGCACCTGCTTTTCAAGTGCCTGGTTTTGCTCCCGAAGATTCCGGTCAATCTCCTTGTCTGCGTCGGCGCGTGCATCCTTTTCGTTCCGCAATTGCCCCGCAAGCGAATCGACCTGCTTCTTTGCATTTGACTCGTACATTTCAAGATTGCGCTTGGCCTCGGATTCGACATCCTTGAAGCGCTGCAGGACCCGTTCTTCAAGCTTGGAAAAGCGGCGGTCATAGTCCTGCATCTGGTTGCCGAACAGCAGATCACGTATCTTGTCGACACCTACAGCGTCGCCGGAACCCCCGCTCTCGCGAGCCTGGCCCGCCATGAAGTTCAGCCCGTTTCCCTCTGCATTACTTATCAGATTTGCGTCCGCTTTATTTGCTGAAGAAGCGGTACTCGCAGATTCCTTGGCCATCTCTACGCCCCAATTATCATAACCAGAAACATATCAGAATGTCAGCAAATTACCCGGTCCGCAAGCCGGAATCTTATTGAGTTAAGCCGATTCATTCGCTCCTTTTACATCTCTTAGACTAGTAACAAAAGCACGCGTTCCGATCGGCCCAGCTATAGTACCTCTTTGTGATAGCAGCCATGGCGGGATAATCTAATTGACAATTTGACGAAATCTACTATCGGAATGAGTAATACAATGTACGGCTATAGCCATTGGAGGGCAATTAAGTATCGCATATTAATTAGAAACATCTAAATTATCCTGATATGGCGGTGCGCATACTGCCTCGCACCCGGCTGTATACTGCGACGATCAGCTTCCGATGCTGGCCCAACGGTAGAAGTACGGTCTTCTTCCGCACGAAGAATGGCTGTCTGATAATGCCCTCGGAATCGAGGGGTTTCGGTCGATAGGAGGGGAGCAATCGTCCCAAAAACTGCGGTCTTTGCCAAAGCTTCGGTGGACTTGCATTTATTGCGCCCCCGATTGCAAAAGACGTCAGTTTGCCATAGCCATTGCACTCATACAGGGCCAGGGACCGAAGCTTGTGGTCATGGCGCGATTCCGGGGATCAACATGAGTATGCGGCATGCTTGGCTTTAACGTGCATCTGCGACAGCTGGCGCCCAAGCTCGGCGGCACGGATGCGAATGCTGCGCCGGGCTTCCAACATCGATAGCACGACAGGAGCAAGCTCGCTCTACAGCCAAATGGTGGCGTCGCGACGGCTCGGAAGAATTCTGTTTGGACGCAGCGTTCCTGAGGACCGTTTCCTTTGGCGGGAAATCGCCGGCTAAGTTTCGGGACTTTTATTCTACCTTCGAACCAGGCGCGGGTAAGACGGCGTGGTGCATAATCCCTTGGTTTCAATCGTGGTTCCTGCGCACAACGCGGAGGTAACACTGGCGCGCGCACTCGATTGCCTTCTCGCTCAGGAAATAGCGGATTGGGAGGCGATCATCGTCGACGACGCCTCCACGGACCGCACCCCCACGATCATCGCCGGCTACGTGGAGCACGATACCCGGTTTCGGACCATGAGCTCTTGCGCGCATGGCGCCGCCGGCGCGCGCAATAGCGGGATTTCGACAGCGCGCGGCCACTGGCTCATGTTTCTGGATGCGGACGATTGGGTGGATGCCAGTTTCCTTGCGAAAATGCTGGCCGCACTGAAAACCGCTCCCGATGCAGTGGCCGCCTATTGCGGTTCTCGGCGCGTGATGCCCGGTGGCGAACTCACCCCGTCGAGCATTTCAACGGAGGTTGCGATCCAGCCCTTCGAAACGTTCGCCCGCCAGTGTGCCATTCGCACTCACACGCTGCTCGTCGACCGGGAGACAATTGTAGAGTTGGGCGGTTTCGATGTGTCGCTGCGCACCTGCGAAGACTGGGATCTGTGGCAGCGCCTCGCACGTCTAGGCAAAAATTGGGTGATGGTCGACGAGCCGCTCGCTTTCTATCGGATCAGCCCCAACGCGCTCTCCCGCAATTCGACGCAGATGCTGGCAGATGCGGAAATCGTGATCGCCCGCGGCTTTTCTCCTGATCCAAGGCTCAAACACCCGGCTTCGGCTCATGCCAATGGAGCGATCGAGGCGAACGGCGGCACCGCCTCCGAGGCATTGGCGTGGTTCGCGTTGTGGAACGCCGCGTCGGATTGCGGCAGCGGTTCGCGCTCGATCGACCCGCGCTCCCTGCGCGCGCTCCCGGCAGGACGTAAATGGGCGCGTGAGATCGCCAAGGTGGTCTTCGATGGGCTAATGGTCGGAAGCCTGTCGGTCCCAGCGCAATTGGCCGCCAGTTGGGACCGGTTCGGCGGCTCCGTCACTGAGTTGATCCTCGAACTCGGCAAGGTCTGGGACAATCCCGCAACGGGTCGCCGCGTCCAGTATCAGCTTGAGCAAATGCTTCTCGACGTCGATGACCTTACCGCGCCGCGCAGATTGGCGAGGACACTTGGAGTTCGCGTCGACTCTCGAAATCCGACCACGCTCGAACTTCCGCAAGGAATCGATCAAATCTACGCCTACCTGATGACGGACGGCCAGATCGAGTCTGTCGTGCAATTCGGCGTACTCGGGACAGTGACAAGGGATTATTGGATCGAATTGATCCGGAAAGCCGTGCCACCTGAGCGGATTGAACGCCGGTCCGATCCGGATAGTCACCTTGGCAAACTCGCCCAATTGGCAGAGGAAGCGCGGGAACTGGTTCGGTCGAGCGCCGAACCTGCAGCGCCTCCCGCGGCGCCGCGCCGCGCGCGGGCCAGGCACGGCAAGGATCGCACATCGTTCTGGAATGGCTATTTCGCGACCGAGGATCCCTGGAATTACGGCTCGTCCTATGAGCAGGAGAAATATGAGCGGCAGCTCGAAATTCTGCCTGCCGGTCCCATCGGACGGGCGCTTGAGCTGGCCTGTGCGGAAGGCCACTTCACGCGGCAGTTGGCGCCGCGAGTGAGCCATTTGACCGCAACTGACATCTCCGCCATAGCCGTCGAACGGGCCCGCGCGCGATGCGGCGATCAGCCGAATATTGAGTTCGGCGTACTGGATTTTATGGCCGATACGCTGCCGGGTGAGATGGATCTGATCTTCTGTTCGGAAGTGCTCTACTACCTGGATGATCTCGCCGAGTTGCAACGCTTCGCCAAGAAAGTCGTTGAGGCGTTGGCGCCTGGCGGCAGCTTGATCAGCGCGCACGCATTTGTGCTACGTGACAATCCTGAAAGGACGGGCTTCGACTGGAATACATTCGGTGCACAAGCGATCTCGCAGACGCTGGCAGCGACCGAAGGTCTCGTCCTCGAGCAATCGATCCAAACCGAGCTCTATCGCATAGACCGATTCCGCCGCCTGTCACCGGACGACGTGGTGACGGAACCGATGATACAACATATGCCAATCCGCGCGCCCGTCGGAATCGGGGTCGCGCGAAATATCGTCTGGGGCGGGGCGAGGGCCTTGCGCCGCGACGTCGCACGTAGCGAGCGGCGGCAGCGTATCCCTGTCCTCATGTATCACAGCGTCGCCGATGATGGTCCGGCCGCGCTCGCCCGCTTTCGGTGCACGCCCGCCTTATTCGGCAGCCAGATGGCATGGCTGCGGGCCAATGGTTTTCACGCGATTGCGTCCGAGCAGCTGGAAGGATCTATCGCCGACCATCAGCCTTTCGTGGGCCGCCCAGTGCTCATCACCTTCGATGACGGCTTCCAGAACTTTGCCGACCATGCCTGGCCGATCTTGCGCGCGAACGACCTGACCGCGGAAGTGTTCCTGGTAACGGATTTGGTGGGTAAGAGTGCACAGTGGGACGCCCACAGCGGTCCGCCGACGCCGCTTATGGACGCCGGGACGGTGCGGCGCCTGGCCGGCGAAGGTGCGTTCTTCGGAAGCCATCTGGCGACGCATCGCGCAATCGATGGTCTGTCGAGCTCTGAGTTGGCCGCCGAGCTCCTGCGCTCTCGTATGTTCATCGAACGGTGGACCGGTCGGCCAACCACGGCGTTCGCGGCACCGTTCTCTGTCACCGACCGACGGCTTGGCCGGCTGGCCAAGGAGTGCGGCTATCGGATCGGCTTCGGCGGCAGACACGGGCCGGCGACCCTCGATTGCGATCCCATCGACCTTCCGCGCATCGAGATACGCGGGGATCGCTCGCTCGATGACTTTGTTGCCAAAGTCGAGGCCGTGCTCGAAGGGCGGTGAACTTGTCAGCCGCACCTCCCGAAGAACCCTGCTTCAGCAAGGACCATCGGCGTCATTCGCATCCGTCTTGTCGCCGCCATATCGAGAGCGGCTTTGGCATAGCGCGCATCGATGCGGATGGCTGGCCATCCCTCGGCGCGCAGCGCATGATAGAACCACACCGATAGCGGGCCGGTTTCGAATACGACGCGCTTTGCTTGCTGACAGCTCGGCAATGGTCCTGGGATCAGATGTGCACCTCCCGCGCCAGATCCGTTCGCAAGTCTATTGGGCGACTTGGGATACGGCTGACATCAGCTCCTGCGGGTTTGGTGCCCCAAACATGTATCGCCCACCTTCTGGAACCTCCGTGAAGCTCCAGCGGACGATCCCCTGCCGGTCCAGCAGGAACTGACCGACCAGTTGTCCGTGTCCCGTTGCCATCATCTGCTCGTCGGCTGCGGTCAGTTCGTAATGGTCCCTCTTGTTGAGGATTTCGCCGGCCGCAATAGGATCCATAGGACCGGGCAACTCGTTTGGTATGTCGACCCGCATATTAATTGTCGCTGCCATCGAGACCTTGTACGGCCAGTTCGTCTCGTTTTGGGTGAATTCGAGATTGGGCAGTCCAAAAGCACGATGTGAAGCGCGTTCAGGGTCGGAGGCCGCAAGCAGATTCGGCATCGGGTGGTAGCGGAAATAGAGACGCGCCCGTTCGATCGGCGTGTTGACCACCGTCAGGCTCTCCACGCCCTTTTCGCGCAGCTCCGGATCAAGCCGCGCCTGGGCGGCGATATGACGCCGGCAAAACGCACAATGCAGACCTCGAAACAGGCCGACCAGCACCGGTTTTTGTCCGCGAAAGTCGTCAAGCGCGATCTTGCCTTCCTGGGTAATGGCGTCGAGTACCAGGTTGGGCGCACGGTCGCCCGGTTGAAGCGGTACCAAGTCACTAGGCGCGGACATTTCCAACCCCCAATCCCGGCTAGTCGAGAAAAGGCAGCACCACAAGCGCTTCCGGGTCGAGCCCGTGCTGGGCGCATATACCCTGCGCCAGGGAAAAGTAGCGTTCGGCCTCGGCCAGATTGTCGAGGTCGAGATTAAGCGTTGCGAGACCATCATAGCACGGAAACAGCAGTTGGGGCTCGCCCGTTTCGCGGGCTACGTCCAGTGCTTCGTGGAACAAGCCAACCGCCAGTTCCGGACGGCCGTTGCACTGGTGGATCTGCCCAAGCACGATCAATGGCACCGGCAGGTGCTCGCGCTGGTCGAGCGCCCGGTCGATCTCGATGGCCTTCTCGGCAGCAGGCACGCCCTCCGTTGGACAGCGATCCGTGAAAGTACAACAAGCCACCGCCAGATTGGCGAGGAGGCGCGCCTGGAAACCCAGATCACCAATGTGGCGCGCCACTTCAAGACCGCGCCGACAGACCTCCATCGCCTTTGCCGGATCGATGGTCGTGTAAAGCACGCCGAGATTGGTGTAACCGCGGCAGGCCGCGCCTAGTAGACCGGCGGCTTCGGCCAATTCAATGCTGCGCTCAACCTGACCCACGGCTTCACGGTTTCGCCCAAGGCGAGCCAGCGCAACAGCCTTGGTATTGAGTGCCTCGGCGGTCACGAGGGTGGCATCCTCGGAGCCATGTTCCGTTGTCAGAGTGTGTACGCAATCCAGCGCCGCGTCTGCCCATTTTGCCGCGAGAGCGTGATCTCCGCTGCGGAACGCCTGTCGGCCACGTTCTTGCCAGAGATGCGCCTGCTCGATCGGGGCATCCGCTCCATCGAGGAGCGCTGCCGCTTCAGCATAGCGAGATTCTGCGCTGTCCCGCTTGCCGACGTCCCAGAGCAGCCGACCGACCTTACGCAGAACTCGCGCCGAAGCGACACGATCGGCTGACTCGCGATAGGCTTGCAACACCGCCTCGTAGTGGCGGTGCGCGATCTCGCGGCGGCCTGCCGAGCCGCTCAAATCGGCAATGCGCTCTGCAATTGCCAGTTTGAGCGGTGTTTGCCCGATCGCGGCCAACGCAGTCAGTGCTCGCTCGTAGAAACGAAGGGCGTCGTCGTTGGCGTATATCGTGCGAGCGCGATCTCCCGCCGCCTGCAGGTAATGCGCGCCCCTCTCTCGCTCGGCGCTCTGTGCGAAATGATGACCGAGCACGGTCAAATCCTCGAGCCGTTCCGGCTTGTCGCCGCACAGTTGCTCCAAGGCAGCACCGACCCGTCCGTGAATGTCGGTCCGGCGTTGCAGGAGCAGATTCTGGTAGATCACGTCCTGCAGCAATGTTTGCGTAAAGCGGTAGCTTTGCGACGAGACCGAGCCTGATCCGGCAACTTCCTCGATGATTTCCGCATCGCAAAGCAGTTCGCAGCCGGCTTCCAGCCGGCCGGGGTCTGCTGTCACGGTTTTCAGAAGTGTGGCATCGAAGCGCGGGCCGATTACCGCGGCTTCCTGGGCCAACCGGCGCACCTCTTGGGGCAGCCGGTCGACGCGAGCAAGCAACATTGCCTGGATGGTCGCGGGGATGCCGGTTGCGACTTCGCCTGCCGCAGTCCGCCATTGCTGGCCCTCGCGCATCAATACACCGCGATCGATAAGGCCGCGAACGATCTCCTCTACAAAAAGGGGGTTGCCGCCCGCGCGCTCGAGGATCTGGTCGAGAAGCCCGCCTGCGGAGTTTACCCAGCTCTCGCCGAAAAGCGCCGCCAGCAGGCTGCGTCCGTCATCACTGTTGAGCGGAGAAAGCCTGAGCGCAGTATGACTGACCCGACTTGAGTCGAGCTGGCCGCTGTCCGGCGCCGGACGATGCGTGACCAGCACCATCAACCGCGTGCGTTCCAACCTGTCCATTACGAAACGTAGTGCCTCGAGCGACACGGCGTCGGCCCAGTGCAGGTCTTCGACGACAATCAACAGCGGCGACAACGCAAGCCGCCGTTCGATGATTGTGCGGACTGCGTAGAAAATTTGCCGCCGCAGCTGCTCGGGCTCGATATGCTGCAAGGTGGCATCGGGGTCGCCAAGGCCAAGCACATGGTAGAGCAAGGGCATCAGCCGCTTCGCCTCCTCGCCCTGCAGGCCGAGATCGGTAAGCAAGCCTGCGAGCTTCCCCCGCATTTCGTCCCCATTGTCGTTTTGCATCATCCCGGCAGCGCTGCGCACCACTGCGCCCAGGGCGCCAAATGATTGTTCGCCCAGCGGTGAACACGTGGCCTGTCGCACGGCGACGTTGCGAAAACGATCCTCGTCGCCGACGCGGGCGACGAACTCCTTCACCAGCCGAGATTTCCCGATACCGGCTTCTCCGACGAGGCGGACAAGTTGGGCCGAGCCGCCGCACGCCTGGTCAAGGCTCGCCAGCATTCTATGGAGCTCCGCACCACGACCTATCATCGGCGCGCTGAGGCCGATCGCCTCGAGCCCACGCGCTGCACGCGGCGCCGCAAGCGGTGCATCCAGTCGATGGACGAGCACACTGCCAGCCTTGCCGCGAAGCACGACATCACCCAGCGACTCGTAAGAGAAGGCATGCCGGGTCAGCCTGTGAGTGAGTTCGCCTACCAGCACCTCACCCGGTGCGGCCAGCGATTGCAGGCGTTGCGCCGTATTCACTGTGTCGCCGGTCACCGAATAGGATTTGGCGGTGCCGATGCCCAATCCGCCAGTAACGACCGGACCAGTGTTTATGCCGATGTGGAGTAACAGAGGCGAGCCGGAGTGGGGGGTGCTTTCGCCGAGCCGCGCCGTCCGGGCGATCATGTCGAGTGCGGCGCGAAGCGCACGTTCCGGATCGTCCTCATGCGCGACCGGCGCACCGAACAAAGCGAGGAGGGCATCGCCGATGAATTTGTCGACGAAACCACCAAAGTTTCGCACGGCCGCCGTCAATTCCTTGAACAGTTCGTTCTGCAGCGCTTGCATGACCTCGGGGTCGAGCTGCTCGCTGAGTGTCGTGAAGCCGCAAAGGTCGGCGAACAGGACCGTTACCGTCCGGCGATCGGCGTCGGAGACAGGATGCAGCCCATCTTCGCTTTCGATGTTCGCAAGCAGCGACGGCGTTCGAGAAGAGGGCACAATGGTCCGGCTTGGTGTCGGAGCAGGCCGTTCGACGGCGTGTGCGGGCGCACCGACGCTTGCCCCGCATTTCGGACAGAACTCGAAATCAGGTGCGCAGGGGTAGCCGCAACTGGCGCATGGCACGGGCTGGCGCCTGCCACACCTCGGACAGAAAGCGTAACCGCCCTCGACCTCGAAACCGCAGCCCGAGCAGTCCATAGGACCAGACCTCACTAGAGCATGATGCCGAAAAGTGTGTAGCGGTTTTCGGACGACATCATGCTCTATCTCTTTAGAGGCGAATTCAGATTTCAGGTCGAATCGACCTGAAATCATCCGGCTCTAGGGGCCGTGACGCGTGATCTCGCCACGCACTTCACGGCCAGGGTGATAAGCATGAACCGATAGCCGTCGACCGGCAAGCGGCAGTGCAAATGGGCATCGAGCGATCAGTGTGGGTCCGGTGGCAGAGCGCTGCCGATCGAGGCGGAAACCGTCGTCGAAACCCCGAAAGGTATCAGCATCAAGGAAGCGGCCGGATCAGACGCCAGAGGCTCACCGATAGATCGCTGTCGCTTGCCGTTGCTCACTAAAAAATCAACCTGAAACAAGGCCTGAGGCTAGGCTCAGGTCGCCTTGATCTCCGCCTGGCCGATCTTGCGCCATCGGGCGTTTTCGCGAACCAGTTTCAGGTCGTCGGTCGTCTCTGCAAGTGTCCGCAAACGGTATTGCCGGAGCAGGTCCGGGAAGAGCGCCCCTTCCGGCAGGCCGGCAAGCTGCTCACGGACCGGGATCTTTTCATCGATGACCCGCATACCCCAGGCATTTTCCCGAACCTGCAGCTCCGCAGCAAGATCGCGCTCTTCCGGCACGTTTTCGTCTAGCACAGCCAGCAGGATCGAGTGGAAAAGCGCCACATAGCCAATCTGTCTCAGGCCTCCCACAACCCGCACCCGCGGCAATATGGCAAGGACGAGGAACATCAGGAACAAGTTCGGCAGCAGCACGCCGTCCAGCAGCGCCTGCCTGAGATGCGGTCGCTCGAACGGGATGGAAAGACCATGCGGCCTGTCAGGCTCGATCAGGTACCCGTTCTCAAGGACGAGCTTGCGCACGCGCTGCTCGCGGATGCCCCAGAAATAGGCGGTGGCATCGGGCAGGAATCTGCCAAATGGGCCCGATGCGGCCTCCTGCAAGGCACGTTCGAGACGCTGGCGCCTTGCGGGCTCAATGAGCAGCCTGGACAGAAGGCTGCCGTCATATTCCAGATGCCGGGCCATGGCAGCCGCGGCGAGCCGATCATCGATGAAAACCGGCAGGGCCATGCCGGAACAATCCCAATTGGCGACCAGATCCTCGTTGAGGGCTGTCAGCGCATCGGCGGCGGTTCCAAACACCTTGTCCTGGCTGGCAAGCAGTGTGTCCAGCCAGCGGCTGGCATCCGTTTCATCGCCCACCGCCTCGAGCGCGCGCTTGTTGAGGGAGACGGGACCGGCCGCGCAGGCGCTTTTGCGGCACAGTTTGTGACGCCCCATGCCAAACAGGTTGACCTTGTCGTCACCGACATCGAGCCATCCCGGCCCCTCCCGGCCAATTGTCTCCATGGTCATCGTCGTTCCCATGAAGCCGAAGAAGGCCGACAGCCCGTTTTCGACCGCGCCGAGCCAGGCAAGCAGCAGGGCATCGAAGGTGATCCGGTCCATCAGAAGCAGGCAGTGCAGGCCGGACTGAATCACCGGTCTGTGCTCGAACTCATCGAGGGCCTTGCCGATCTCTTCAGGCTGCATGATCGCACCGAGGCGCTGATGCAGGACTTCGCGCAGGATCGAGCGGGCAGCGATCGCCGGGCCGGATGCAGGCCTTGCCACCGGCCGCCACAGATGGCGGGCGTAGTCGGATACCGGTGCATTCCAGCTCTGCTCGATGTCACGCACGACTTCCGGGCAGAGCAGCGACAGCACAGCCACAATTTCCACCGGAGGCGTAGGGGTTGGGTCAAAGACGGCTGTCATCGGTCCCGTCTAGCCGCTTGCGGTGCAAACGCCAAGGGAGACCAGACTTGCTGGATACGGCCGGCCCAGATCGTCAACTGATCAAAGAAATGGTGAAGCGCTCTAACGCCAAACAGCGGATCTTAGAACCGCAGCCGCGCCATGCTCAGGAGGTCGTGGTACTGCCCGTCAGTAAAACCGGCCTTCACATGCCGGCCTTCGACCTCGAAGCCGTGGCTTGTGTAGAGACGGATGGCCGGTTCGTTGTCGGCATAGACGGTCAATTCGACCCGCTTCAGGGCTCGCCAGTTGTCGGCCACGTCAAGCAGCGCGCCAAGTATGGCAGAGCCGATGCCCTTGCCAACAAAGGCATCGTCAAGGCCGATATTGATCTCGCCGATATGCGAACGGCGCGGCGAACCCTGCACGACCAGGCTGCCATGGCCGACGACCTTGCCGTCCAACTCCGCAACGATCCAGGTGGTTTCCTGGCCGGACTTGGCGATGCGCCGCTCCACCTGCTCCACCATCTCGAAGGGCATCCTGAGCGTGCCCCAGCGAAAGCCCGGCATGTTGAAGATAGCGCAAAGCGCCTCCGCATCGCTTGCCCGAACGGCCCGGAGCTGCGGTTGGATTTTCTCGGAGGATAACGAGGTCATGGCTTTCCCGGCAAGGCATCGGTCCGGCACGATGCACCGGACGTCACCTGAAAATCCAGCTGTCTGTGCAACTTATGATGCCGATTGCGGGCTGAAAACCCCGGAGGCGGCGTAGAGTTTGAAGGCGCCGCTGATGCCGATCCAACCGAAAAGGGCGAGCCAGCATAATGTCCCTGTCGCCGTCCAGTCGATCCGGTGCACCACAGCGTCGGTGATGACGAGGCCAAGGATGGCAAGCAGGCCAACCAGAAACTGCGCCAGGCCGAGCACCAGCAGTTCCTCGCGCGGCGCGCTTTTCCAGACGAGATATGTGCCGCCCGCACCGGCGAGGAAGATGGCGCTGTAGATCTGAGCGTGAAAGGCATCGATCGGCCATGGCCAGAAGCTGCTAAATGTCAGGGGCAACAGCAACAGGCCGACGCCGTAGAGCCCGAGGATCGCCGCTTCCACCGGCATATAGCCGCGCCATGCGAGGTTTAAGGTGGCGCCTTTTGCAGAAGGATAGGCCCTGGTCCGCCACAGGAACAGCCCGGATACCGCGACTGAAGCAAGATAGACCAAAAACCAGAGCCAGGGCGCTCTGCGCCCGAAGTTGAAATAGCCGAGGTTGATGAACGAAGCCACCGACACGATGACGGTGAAGATGAAAGCCATGACGAGCACGAGCCTGCCGGGCGACCAGCGATTCCAGACCAGCATCGCCGCCATCACGGCCATTTCGGCGGTGTAGAAACCGCCGAGGAAGCGGGCATTGAACGGCGTGACGGCCCAAGGCCAGCGCGGCTTGACCAGCACCGGCGCGAAAAACAGGCCGGCGCCCACGATCAGCACGATGATGACGACCACCGAGAAAAGGCGCAGGGCCGCGGGAAATGGCGGGTTGTTGGGTGTCGGCATGGGAGAAAGTCCCAAAGATGAATGGCCCATGGACCCATCATAGTGCCGCTTGCGGCCGGTGAAAATCCGCCGAATGGAAATTGACTGTCACCAGGCTTATCTATTCGAATGGCCGTACGATCCGTTTCGAAGTAAGATGGAGCATCTCGGACCAACGACGCCTCCGGGGCGCATTTTTCCGGAGCCTGCACGATGAACGAAGCTCAGGATCTGTTCTCGCTTCTGCGGCAATCGACCGATGTCGATCCGCAGGCAATCGATGCGATCAAGCGAACCATCGCGGAGGGCAAGGACCGCGAACTTTGCCGCATCAATGTGCCAGCCTTCGCCAGCAAGCATGGCCTCGACGAGGAACGCGCCATAAGCGCCTTTCTCCATGCGGCACGGGTGGGGATGTTCGACATTTCCTGGAATGTTCTGTGCCCCGGTTGTGGCGGCGTGCTCGACACCAATGCCACTCTGAAAACCGTGCAGAAGGACGAATACACCTGCGCGCTATGCTCCGAGGGCTATTCGCCGACCCTCGACGAGATGGTCGAGGTGACATTCACCGTCGGTCCCCGCGTGCGCAGGATTGCCGCCCACAATCCACACGAATTGCCGTTGATGGAATATTTCCGGCAGATCTACTGGGCGTCCGGTGTCGATCTGCCGGAAGAGGATTTCGCGAAAGAGATAGAAGCGTTCTCGCTGGAGGATATCGAGCTTGCCCCCGGTGAAAAGGCGGTTCTGCCCATACAGCTTCCGTCCGAATTCGTCATCGTCTTCGAGCCGGTCACCCATTCAGTGCAGTTCATCGACGGGAAGGGCGAACCAACAAAAGAGCGCCGAAGCCTCTCTTTGGTCTTCGACCGCGACCATGTCCAGAACCAGACGCTGGAGATGCAACCCGGCCCGCTGCGCATTTCGCTGGAAAACCGGACCGAGGCCCGCGTGCTGCCGACGGTCTTCATCGCCGGCCAGCTATTGCATGATTTCCTGGGCAGACGCCGGCCCTTCCTGACCGCCAAGCGCCTGCTCACCAACCAGACGTTCCGCGATCTCTATCGCACGGATACGCTCGACATCAACCAGCGCCTGAAGATCACCAGCCTGACCTTCCTGTTCACCGATCTGCGCGGATCGACCGAGCTTTACGAGCGGGTGGGCGATCTTTCAGCCTTCGATCTCGTGCGCGAGCATTTCCAGGTTCTGCATGAGATCGTCGCGGCGGAGGCAGGCGCGGTGGTGAAGACGATCGGCGATGCGGTGATGGCGACCTTCGCGACGCCTGATCGAGCAATTGCCGCGGCGCTCAGGATGCGCGATGCCATGCGTGCGCTCAATGACAAAAGCGGGCGCGAGGATCTGCTGCTCAAGATCGGTGTCCATGCCGGCCCCTGCATCGCCGTGTCGATGAACGAGCGGCAGGACTATTTCGGCCAGACGGTCAACATTGCGTCGCGGGTGCAGAACCTTGCCAAGGCACAGGCGATCTTCGCCACGCGTGCGGTGGTCGAAGACAATCTCACCGCCGATCTGTTGCACAGGAACGCGCTGACGCCGGTGCCTCATGAGGTCTCGCTGCGCGGCATTGAGCGGGAGATAGCAGTCTATACGATCCCCTGAAGACTCGGCCCCGAAGAGAAGGCTTGGGCCCCTGAAGATTTGGGCCGTCTCCGCCCCTTACACGCGCCTGCAGAGGAAATAACGATCGGCGGGCTCCGAAGTCGGCGGCGGGAGGCGTTGCAGCAGCGGGTGATCGAGCGGCGTGCCACTGACCGCGAAGCCGCCGACGCGAAGCAGGCGCGCAATCAGATCAGGCAGCCAGGTAGCGGTCACTGCATCGCGATCGTCATAGCCGGTGCCGATGTCGGCATGAACAAGAGCGGCGTCGATGCCAATGAACTTGCGGGCCGTCTCGCGTATCTCGCCGAGCACGAGGTTCTCAGCGTCGGGAATCGAGCTGGCGTGTGCGCCAACTTCGCGGTCGAACACCACGATACGGCGCCCGGGCAGGCGCTCGCGCAGATGGTGGAACGTCCGGCCATTGCCGAGCCCGAGCTCGAGCACAAGCCCCTCCATCTTCGCCACCTCGGGGCAGATTTGGTTGAGAATGTCGCGCTGTGCGGTCATCCTGCTGATGAAATTATCGAGGCGACTCATATGCGATTGTATGTCCTGAACCAGCAGCCACGATCGAGGCTTGCCGCATATAGAGGCGAACGACGAACCTTGCAACAACGCAACCGGCCGCCGACAAGCATCATACGAGTCGTCGGCAGGCCGCGCGGCGGAATAGCGATCTCATTTGTAGGGGTCCGCGGCGTCCCGCAAGCCGTCGCCGAGAAAGTTGAACGCCAAGATGACGAGAATGACGGGGAGCATCGGCAAAAGCAGCCATGGATAGAACGCGATGACGCTGACGCTGCGCGCCTCGGTGAGCAGGATGCCCCAACTGGTTATCGGCGCCCTCAGCCCGAGCCCGAGGAAGCTCAGCGCCGTCTCGCCCAGGATCATGCCGGGTATGGAGATCGTCGCCGTCGCGATCAGATGCGACATGAAGCCGGGAATGAGATGCCGCCCGATAATGCGGCTGCCTTTTGCGCCCATCAGTTGCGCGGCCAGAACGTAATCCTCCTCGCGCAAGGCTAGAAGCTTTGAACGCACGGCCCGCGCCAGTCCGGTCCAGTCGAGCAGCCCGAGGATGACGGTGATGCCGAAATAGATCAGGATCGGACTCCAGGTTATCGGCATGATCGCCGCCAGAGCCAGCCATAGCGGAATGCTGGGAATCGATTGCAGAACTTCGATTATCCGTTGAACGATCAGGTCGAAGATACCGCCGTGGTAGCCGGCCAGTCCGCCGATGACAATGCCGAGCAGGAAGCTGAAACTGATACCGACGAGGCCGATTGTCAGTGAAATGCGTGCGCCATAGATGATGCGCGAGAGCACATCGCGCCCCAGCCTGTCAGTGCCGGCCAGAAAGAGCTGGCCGTTTTCGGCAGGGCAGACGAAATGCCTGTCGCCTTCGATCAAGCCCCAGAACTGGTAACTGTCGCCCTTGCAGAAGAAACGAATCCGCTGAACATCATCCTGTTGTTCGATGTAGTTCCGCTTGAGCGTGTCCATATCCAGCGTCATCTTGCGGCCATAGACGAACGGACCGACGAGCTGGCCGTTGTGGAACAGGTGCACCCGCTGCGGCGGCGAATAGATGTAGTCCATGTTGCGCGTGTGCAGATTGTACGGCGCCAGGAACTCGCAGATCGCTATTCCGAAATAGAGTGCTGCCAGGAATATGCCGGACACAACGGCAAGCCGGTGATTCCGGAATTTCCACCACATCAGCCGCAACTGCGACGCCTGAAAGACCTTCGACTGCTCCGGCGTCATCGCCTCGACCGACTGCAGGTCAAAGGGCGCGGTGGAAACGTAGTGCTGCAGTGGAGCACCCGGAGCGGGCAGGGGCGAATGCGTGTTCATTTGGTGCTGCCGCCCTGCAAACGAATTCGTGGATCAAGCAGCGCCAGCGCCAGGTCGGAAATCAGGACGCCGATGACTGTCAGGAAGGCTAGGAACATCAGGAACGACCCTGCCAGATACATGTCCTGGCTTTGCAGCGCCTTGATCAGCATCGGCCCGGTCGTTTCCAAGGACAGCACGATCGCCGTGATTTCGGCGCCGGAGATGATGGCCGGCAGGATAGAGCCGATATCGGAAATGAAGAAATTGAGCGCCATGCGCAGCGGATATTTGACCAGCGCCTTGAACGGATGAAGTCCTTTGGCGCGCGCGGTCACGACATATTGCTTGTGTAGCTCGTCGAGAAGATTGGCGCGCAGCCGCCGGATCATGCTTGCCGTGCCTCCGGTGCCGATGATCAAGACCGGAATCCAGAGATGGGCGAGGATCGACTTCGCCTTGGCCCAGCTCATCGGCTCGCCGAGATATTGCTGGTCCATGAGATGGCCGATGGATGTGCCGAACCAGATGTTGGCGAAATACATCAGGATCAGTGCCAGCATGAAATTCGGAATGGCAAGGCCGAGAAGGCCGAAGAAAGTCAGGCCGTAGTCGCCCCAGCTGTATTGATGCGTGGCGGAGTACATGCCGATCGGAAAGGCGATGAGCCAGGTGAAGATGATCGTGACGAAGGAAACCAGCACCGTGAGCCACATTCGGTCCCCGACGACGTCGCGAACCGGCAGCTCATATTCGAAGGAATAGCCGAAATCGCCATGTAGCATCCCGCCGACCCAGTAGAAGTAGCGAATGACCGGTGGCTGGTCGAAACCATATTCCTTGCGCATCATCTCGATGCGATCGGAATCCACCGCTTCGCCCTGGGCCCGAAGCTCGGCGACATAGCTGTCGAAATAGTCGCCCGGTGGAAGTTCGATGATGGTGAACACCAGCGCCGATATGACCGCCAGGGTTGGAACCATCACGGCGATGCGCCAGACAAGATATCGAAGCACGCTCAGCTGTCTCCAAGCCAGAATGTATCCGGCATGTAGACACCGAAATAAGAGGTCGGGTCGTAGCCGTAGAGCGCCTTGTCAGGCAGGTTGCGCAGCCGCGAGGACACCAGAATCGGCTGCAACGTGCCGTTCACCGTGCCGATCGAAAACACCTGATCGGTGTAGATCGACAGCATCGAATTCCAGATTTCGGCGCGCTCGGTGGTTTCGGTCGATGCGTTCCAGCGCTTGAGCAAGGCCATCAACTCGACCACTTCAGGAAGATCGGGCGCCTCACCCATCGTGCCATGAGACAGATAGTGCGCACCCCAGAGCGGCCATTGCAATTGGTCGTCGATGGTGGGGGCCAGCTGGTACGGGTTCATGTCGGCGGTCGCCACGCCATTGTCGATGCCCGACCACATCGACATCATGATCTGGCCGCCAAGCGCGCGGCTGCGGAAGATGTCGCGCTGCGAAGTCCGGATGAACAAAGCGATGCCGATCTTGCGCCAGTGATCGGTGATGAGTTCGAGCGCGTCGGTTTCCAGCGTGCTTTCGCCGGCCGTTTCCACGATGATCTGCGCAGAGCGTCCGTCGGGAAGTATCCGCAGGCCGTCATCGTCACGTGCCTGAAGCCCGACCTCGTCGAGCAGGGCATTGGCCTTGTCGGGATCATGGACGATCCAGGCTTTCGCGAATTCCGGCCGGTAGAGCGGGCTCTCCGGCAAAACCGTATCGGCACTTTCCTGCGCCAATCCGTAGAACACAGCCATGTTGATCTCGCGCCTGTCCACCGCGAGCGATAGGGCGCGGCGCACGCGCACGTCACGAAGAAGGCCACGCCACACCTGGTCGGAACAATTCAGATTGGGCAGCAGCGCCAGCCGCGAACCCTGTGTGCGTTTCCACAGATGCATCTTCACCGGGTAGCGCTTCTCCGCGTCCTTCAGGAAGGAGTAATCGTTGAAGTCGATTCCCATGCATTGCAGGTCGCTCTCGCCCGCACCGGCCTTGGCGGAGATGATCGCCGACGAGCTGACATTCATGACGATCCGGTCAACATAGGGCAGTTGCCTGCCATTCTCGTCTATTCGATGAAAGAACGGGTTTCGCTCGAAGACGAATTGCTCAGCCGGCGGTTTGGTCCGGTTCTGCCAGGGATCGAGTGTCGGCAGTTCCGGATTCTCCGGGCGATACTGCCGCGACATGCGGATATGGAGGAGCGTCCATTTCTTGGCCCGGTTCTCCTTCATCAGGCCGGCGAGCCGGAATGGATCCTGGTATTTCTTGTGGAACTGCTTGAGATAGGTGGCCGGCAGGACAAGCGATAGCGGCGAAGCGGCAGCGAGCTTGGGCAGGAAGTCGGGATTGGGCGCATCCCAGCTATAGCGGACCGTCAACGGATCGATGATCTCGAAGCGTGGCGGCCTGCCGTCCGCCAGCAGGCTCGGGGCAAGCGCGCCCTGAGAAAGCTCATCGTTCAGCCAGACATCTTCCCAGCAATAGCGAAAATCCTCCGGCGTCAGCAGGCTTCCGTCAGACCATTTATGCCCTTCCCGAATCTTGAAAGTGAAGACGCGGTCATCCACTACGTCGAAACTTTCGAGAATGTCGGGCTGCAAGTGAAGCTTTTCGTCATAGCCGACCAGGCGGGCATACCCGTAGATCGTCATCAGCCGGATATCTTTCGGGCTGCCGATGATCGTGCGCAGCGTGCCGCCATACTGGCCGGGCTGCCGGCCCATCGCGGCGAGGTTCAACGCGCGCGGGCGCTTGGGCAGGCGTTCGGCGAGTGCCGGCAGCGCCCTGGCCGTCAGCTGCGGCTGGAGAAATTCCGGCTCCAGGTCGCCGGCGCGCGACGTGCCCGGCAGAAATGCCGAAGCCATGAGTCCAAGGACGGTGCGCCGGCTGATCAATGGCGTAGCTCGCTGACATCGGCCGAACGTCGGGCCAGCACGAGGTGACCGCCGCCAAGGTCAAGCGGCGACAGCATATCCTCGTCGCCTTCGTCGCGGAATTGCGGTCCCCATGCGCTGGTGTCGGAAGCGCCGCCGAGCTTCAGCGTCTTGAAATCCATCGGCCGGTCGAGGTCGGGGAAAGGGACGGCGGCCAGCAGTGAGCGCGTGTAGGGGTGGATCGGTTTCCTGAGCAGAATTTCGCGCGGCGCAAGTTCGACGATACGCCCGCCGCACATCACCGCGATGCGGTCCGCCATGTAGTTCACCACCGCCAGATTGTGGGATATGAACAGGTAGGTCAGACCCAGTTCCTTCTGCAGGTCCTTCAGGAGGTTCAGGATCTGCGCCTGGACAGAGACATCGAGCGCCGAAACCGGCTCGTCGCAGATCAGCAGTTCAGGCCCCAGCGCCAACGCGCGCGCGATGCCGATACGCTGACGCTGCCCGCCGGAGAAACTGTGGGGATAGCGCTTGATGAAGCGCGGATCGAGCCCGATTGCCAGCATCAGGCTCTTGACCGTGGCGAGTCGGGACGCGTCATTGCCACGCTGATGGATTTCCAGCGGCTCGCTCAGGATGTTCTCCACCGTCATGCGAGGTGAGAGCGACGAAACCGGATCCTGGAACACCATCTGGATTTTCGCGCGCAGCAATCGCAGGGCATCTCCCTCGGCTTCCAGCACGTCAATCGGTCCTTCGCGGCCGTTGAAGACCACGGAGCCGCCGCTAGGGGTAACAGCCCGCATGAGGATCTTGCTGACGGTGGTTTTGCCGCAGCCGCTTTCGCCGACCAGACCCAGGCACTCACCCCGCCTGATGTCGAAGCTCACGCCGTCCACGGCGCGAACGGAGGTTTGATGGCTCCCGCCGAACCATCCGGACTTGCGGGTGGTGTAGACTTTTTTCAGATCCCTGACCGACAGCAGGATGTCGTCCGCCCCCTTCGATGCAGGCGCCGTCTGTTTGCCCAGCAGGTTCTCGACATTCACCGGCACCTCGCGAAGCGCCTTTAGCCGTTCGCCAGGCTTCAGGTCGAAATGCGGAACGGCTTCCATCAGGCCCTTCAGGTAGGGGTGGCCTGGCCGGCGGAATATCGCCTCCACAGGTCCCGCTTCCATGATCTCGCCATGGTACATGACCACCACCTCGTCGGCGACATTGGCGACCACGCCAAGGTCGTGCGTGATCAGCAGCATCGCCATGTTCAGCTTGGTCTGAAGCCCGCGCAGCAATTGCAGGATTTGCGCCTGGATGGTGACGTCCAACGCCGTCGTCGGCTCGTCGGCGATCAACAAAGCGGGCCGACAGATGAGCGCCATGGCGATCATGGCGCGTTGACGCAATCCTCCCGAAAGTTCAAAGGGATACATGTCATAGGCGCGCTTGGGGTTGGGAAAGCCGACAAGGCCGAGCATTTCCTCGGTCCGTGCCTTGCGCTCCACCCGAGCCATGGGCGTATGAATCTGCAGGGATTCGCTGACCTGGTTGCCGATCGTGTGCAGCGGCGACAGCGATGTCATCGGCTCCTGAAAGATCTTGCCGATGCGGCTGCCTCTCAACGCCCGGATTTCGGGTCCATCAAGCGGCATCTGCAGGATGTCCTGCGTCGTGCCGGGCTTTTTAGGATCGGAAAACAGGATGCGGCCGCGAACATGGGCTGTGTTCGGCAAAATGCCCATCACTGCCTGGCTGAGAACCGATTTTCCGGAACCTGACTCGCCCACAAGCGCGGTTACTTTGCCAGGCAGGACGCGAAGATTTGCGCGCCTGACGGCATGCAACGGTCCCCCGATAATGGCAAAAGAGATGCCAACATCTTCGATCCGCAGCAGATCAACACTCGAATTCATTCACCAGCCCCACTCTGGCAGGTCCAGAAGGCGAGACTAGCGTATTGCGCGCCTAGAGCAACTTGGATTCGAATCAGTCGCCAGTTCCCTTGGCGGAACCGGCAACCGGATTGCATATCAAAGGCGTTCGGATCGGATCGTGGCGGTTACTGGAGCTTCCTGGGGTCGCCCGCCGCCACCCGCGCGGCATCGCGGTGAAGCAGAATGACCTGCTCGGCGTCCGATCTTCGGCCGTGAATCGGCTCCAGCGCACCCTCGTCATCGAGTGCGAGAGCACCCGACAGATCGGGCGAAAGCACCGTCAGCTTCTGCTTGATGCCCGCCAGTTCCTCGTTGCCGAGCGTCAGCCAGCTGTTGGCGCCGCAATAGCCGGCGAAGTCTTTGCTGGCGAGAACGCTGTGCGGATATTTCTTGGTCAGGGTCTGGAGGCGCTGGACCTCGTTGACAGCCGAGCCGAAGACAGAGAATGTGAGCCGGTCGGTAAGCCCGACATTGCCGAACATCACATTGCCGACATGCAGGCCGATACCGAATTTTATGTCGTTCAGCCCCTGCTCCTTTCTGCGCAGATTGAGCTCCATCATGCGCGCGCTGGCCTTGTGCGCTGCCGCAAGAGCAGCCTGGCAGGCGATCTCGGACTGCGCGCGGTGCCTTTCGCAGGGGTAGACGGCAATGAAGCCATCCCCCAGGAAACTCATGATCTGCCCGCCTTTGCGATTGAAAGGTGCAGCAATGGCATCGAAAAACTGGTTCAGCGTATCGATATAGATTTCGCGGCCGGAGGTTTCGGCAAGCCTCGTCGACCCGCGCATATCGGCCATGACCAGTGCGGCCCGGATTGTGTCGCCCTCGCCGCGCTTGATCTGGCCGTCCAGCACGCGCCTGCCGGCGTCGCCGCCGAGATAAGTGGTCATCATGTTGTCGGCGAGCTTGGTAAGCACCGCCATCTTGGTTGCGATAGCGAGATGGTTCTGGATGCGCAGCAGCGCCGAAATCATGCTGTCGCTGAAGCCTGAAGCACTGTCAGTGGACCAGGACCCTATCATGCCCTGACTGGTGTTGCCGCTGAAGGGATGGACGAAAGCCATGTAGTCGGTGACGCCCATAAGCCTGAGTTCATCGAAAATAGGAAATTCCGACGACCCCGACGGGTCGATCCGGCGCCGCAGATGGTCGAGCTTGTTGCTGAGCAGATGGTAGTATGGGCTGGTCAGGAATCTGTCAGAATGCACGCCGTCCTTTTTGCGGAAGCCTTCCACTTCTATGCCTTGGCCGCGAATCCAGGTGAAGCCAAGCGCGTCATAGAGCGGATGAAGCATCGAAAAGCTCAAATGCACACGCTTCAGCGGCAGGCCGGCGGCAGCCAGCCGTTCACAAAAGCCTTTTACCAATGTTTCCAGGTCGTTGCCCGCCAGCGCCGATTGGTTCAGCCAATCGGCGACCTTATCCATGAGAATGGTGGAAATTTCTGCTTGCGCTGTGCTCATGCTCTCTCCGAAGTCCTGGGGCATTATGTGGCTAGGCTGACGGCGGAGTGCAATCACGATCCTGACAGCGGGTGAAAATTCGCCGGCTCCGACGCCGTCAGGCCTTTACCACCGTCTCTCGGGTCAGCCCGAGGCGGCCAAAAACATTGCGTGTGTCGACGATCAGAAGAGCGTGATCAGCGATCGCCTGATAGTCGATCGCGTCGTGGTCCGTTGCAACGACGACAGCATCGAAATCCTTCAAGGCCGCCTCGGTCAATTCGATCGAGCGGCGCCCCTTGATCGCCATATGCTCCCGTGTGACGGGGACCTCGGTAACATGCGGATCGTGGAATTCCGCCTTGCCGCCCCATTCCTCGATGAGTTCAATGAGCCGCAATGAGGGGCTTTCGCGGATGTCGGGCACATTCTTCTTATAGGCGAGCCCGATGATGAGAATGCGCGAGCGGCTGAGCGCCTTGCCGCAGCGCCGATCCAGCGCCTTCGCCAGTTCATCGACCACATGACGCGGCATGGCCGTGTTGATCTCCGCCGCTAGCTCGATGAAGCGTGTCGGCAGTTCGTACTCGCGCGCCTTCCACGCCAGGTAGAAGGGGTCGATCGGAACGCAGTGTCCGCCAAGTCCAGGGCCGGGATAGAAAGGCATGTAGCCGAAGGGCTTGCTCTTTGCCGCCTCGATCACCTCCCAGATGTCGATGCCCATCGCACCGAGCACGATCTTCAACTCGTTGACGAGGGCTATGTTGACCGAACGGAAGATGTTTTCCGTTAGCTTGACGGCCTCGGCGGTCGCCGTTGTGGAAACTGGAACGACGGTCTTGACCACGCCCTGGTAGAAAGCCTGCACCAGTGTCGCCGCTTCAACGCCGTCGCCCGCCACGACCTTGGGGATCGTCGCGACTTCAAAGCTGCGGTTGCCGGGATCCTCGCGTTCGGGCGAGAAGCCGAGGAAGAAGTCTATCTTCGACCGCAAACCGGTTTCTTCCATTATGGGTTTGATCACGTCGTCGGTGGTACCGGGATACGTGGTCGATTCCAGCACGATCAGCTGGCCGAGACGCAGATGCTTTGCGATGGTGCCAGCGGTGTTCCTGATAAAGGAGAGGTCCGGCTCACGGTGTTTCGTCAGCGGTGTCGGAACGCAGATGATGATGACATCGCAGACTGCCAGTTCGGCAAAATCCGCGGTGGCGTGGAATCGTCCGCTGGCCACCTGGCTGGCAAGGGCTGTCGACGTCACCGCCTCGATGTAGGATTGGCCGTTGTTCAGGCTCTCGACCTTCCGGGCTTCGATGTCGAAGCCGCGGACCGGGAAGCCGGCGCGCGCGACCGCAACCGCCAGTGGCAACCCGACATAGCCCAGTCCGATCACGCCGACTTGTGCGGCGCGCGTCGAAATCCGGTTCAGCAGACGGTCATATGTCGATCGTGAGGCGTCCAAAAATCTGCTTTCCCGTCAATTCGGACAGGCTGTCCGTTCCCATGGCGAGGCTCACTTGGCCCCAAGAAGCATGGCCGAGGCATATTGCGGAAGATCGATTTCCGCAAGCCGTCATCAAACCGGCGCCTTCGCCTTCAGGCTTGCGGCAGCCATCGCATAGCCGCCGGCGGCGCCATCGATGAAATGAATGTGATCGCGCTGCAGCGGCGAGGCGACGAGGCATGTCATCAAGGCCGATTTCTGACGGTGCAGGCCATAGTTGCAGATGCCCGCCTTTTCCGCCTGTTTCAGCCGGTTGTCGATCCGTTGCAGCACATCCGCGTCAACGTCGATGGTCATCTTCAGGCCGTCGTCGAACTTCCGGAAATCCGAATTGCTGGCCACGTCGCGCTTGTAGACCTTCGGATCGAAACTGCCGATCGTCCAGCCAAATCGATCGGTGACAGCCGTAAGCGTCATCAGGAATATGACCCACAGCTTCGTAAGCCACCGCCGGCCTGCAGGCGCGGTGGCCCGCGCCTCGACATCGAGGCCGGCGGGCAGCAAACTGTAGCCCGGCCCGTCCACCGGCACCGGGTGGCCATCGCGTTCCTGCCTGCCGGCAAGGGCGATGATGTCGGAAGCCAGAAACTGAAAACCGCGCAAATCGCGCGACGCCCCCGGTAAGGCTATGATCGAGACGATTTCGCCATGCCGGGTCTCGATCGGGTTCCAGCGGCAGGAGAGGCCGGTCAGATCCGGCCGCACGCCGGCCGGCGCAGGATCGATGCGGTAGCGTCCGGCTTTCATCTCGGCTTCCGCCCAACTGCCGCCACCGCCGGCGAACATGGCATAGAAGACCGCTTCGGAGGCCTGGAACCTCGCCACGCAGACGTCGAGGCCTTGCGCTCTTATATCCTTTATCGGCACGATTGCGGCACGCAAGGTCAGACCCAGTTCGTCCGCCACCCATCTCTGGACAGCTGCCAGCGCGTTGCGGGTGGTCTCCAGCGCCGGGCCGGGAAACGCCACGAGCGCGCCGTCGCCGCCGAAGACGAAGGGAAGATCTTGCCGACCCAGCGCATTGAGCAGCGCCGAAATGACGCTGGCGCCTGCCATATTGACGGTTTTATAGTGCCCAGCCTCGATCGCCTTGGTCGAGCCGACGATGTCGGCGGTGGCCAGCGCCCAACCATCGGGGAGAGGCCGATAGTTATCGATATCGGCAACGCTTTCGAACTTCGCGAAGACCGGCAGAGAAGTGACAAACGGGTCGGGCACGGCAGCTGTTTCCATGAGCATCAGATAGCACATTCCACGGTTTGAAGGTGAAGTCGATCGTGCTTCGAAATTGACTTGCGCCGGCTTTCCGATGATAGGGTCGGCGATGCGAATTGCCTTCTACGCGCCGCTGAAGTCACCCAATCATCCCGTCGCCTCCGGCGACCGCCAGATGGCACGGATGCTGGTCAAGGCGCTGGAGTATGGAGGGCATAGCGTCGAACTGGCATCCGAATTACGCTTCTATCTACGCGAACCGGAGTCGAAAAGTTTCGATGCGCTCAAGATCGGGGCCCGAGAGGAAGCCGCGCGGCTGACAAAGCTTTGGGATCGTGACGGCAAGCCAGATCTCTGGTTCTCGTATCATCTCTATTACAAGGCGCCCGACTTGATCGGGCCTGAGCTGGCGTCGGCCTTTGCTGTCCCCTATGTCACAGCGGAAGCCTCCTATTCGAGGCGGCGCAACGCTGGTTTGTGGGCCGATACCCAGGCTCTGGTGGCGCGAGCCGTCGAACTGGCGGCGCTGAACATCTGCCTCACCCAAAGGGATCGCCAGGGACTGGCAGATGCAATACCCGACGCCGTTCTCGGCATGCTTTCGCCCTTCATCGACACATCGGTATTCCGGAAAACGCCGGCACGGGGCTGTCCGACGCGTCTCGTTACCGTCGCCATGATGCGCCCGGGTGACAAAGCCGACAGCTATCGCATGCTGGCGCAAGCGCTCGGTTCGATCGGCCACCTGCCCTGGACCATGTCGGTCGTCGGGGACGGGCCTGCCCGTGACGAGGTCAAAGCGCAATTCGCCGGCTTGCCCGCCGACCGTATCGAATGGCTTGGCGCGATTGAGCCAGCCGCCGTGTCGGATGTCCTCTACAGAGGGGGAGTTTACGTCTGGCCGGGTTACGGCGAGGCCTATGGTGTTGCCTATCTTGAAGCACAGGCCGCTGGCCTTCCGGTTGTGGCTCAGGACATCGCCGGCGTGCCGGAGGTCGTGCGGGATGGCCAGACCGGGTTTCTCACCCCGCCGGGCGATGTGGCGGCGTTCGCTTCTGCCATTGAAAGGCTTATGACCCGTAACGACGAAAGAACCAGCATGGCCGCAGAAGCCAGACGTTTCATCCTCGAAGAACGTTCCCTCGGTGGTGCAGCGGCGCGTCTGGCCGAACTTCTTGCGAAGATCCCGGTATCATGACATCCGATCAGGTCTGGCAACCCTTGGTCGAAGAACTGGCACGCTGGCAAGGGGCGGACCGTAAGGCAGAGTTCTGGCTGCGCGACGATGACGCCGTGGATCCGACGCCTGCGCTTGATCGGCTGCTCGACCTCACCGGTGAATTCGCGGTTCCGGTCACTCTGGCCGTCATTCCGGCCCTGACTGATGAGAAGCTTGTCGTCCGGCTTGACGAGGCGCCGCATGCCACGGTCGCCATCCATGGCTGGGCGCACCGAAATCATGCGCCCGAGGACCAGAAAAAGCAGGAGCTCGGCCCGCACCGGCCACGCGAGGCGGTGCTCGATGATCTGGCTAGCGGGCTGTCGCACGTAACCGGCTTGCACGGCACACGCGCCGTTCCGATGCTGGTGCCACCCTGGAACCGGATCGACGCCGGCTTGGTATCCGACCTTGGATCGATAGGATTTGCGGCATTGTCGGTCTATGGGCCGCCGAAGCCGGCTTCACTGGCGGTCATCAACAGCAATGTCGACATCATGGATTGGCATGGCACGCGCGGCTGCCGCGATCACCGCCTGTTGGTTCAGGCTATCATCGCGCAACTGCAGCATGCATTCGGCGGCGGCGAACCGGTCGGCCTGCTTACCCACCATCTCGTACATGATGAATCGGCCTGGCTTTTCCTCGAACGGCTGTTCACAGTCACCGCACAGACTGAAGCCTGTGCATGGCTTCCGATCAGGACATTGGTCGCGCGCTATGCCGGCTGGGGAAAATAGCTCAGCGCTCTTTGTGCAATGAGACTGGAAATTTAAGCGTCTGGCCATCCCGCGCGGCAAATGCGCCGGCAAACCTGTCTTTGGCCAGTTTCTCGGTCTCGTCCAGTTCGTCGTCGGTGCGTGTCGGATCGTGGTGAAACAGCGCAAGCCCCCGCGCACCGGCGGCCTCACAGAGCTTGACGCCCTGCTGCCATGTCGAGTGCCCGTCACCGCGGTGGCGTTCCATTTCCTCCTCTGTGTAAGTGCAGTCGTAAATGACGAGGTCAGCATCTGCGATCAGGCCGAGCACCGCCTGATCGAGTTTGTCCGGCTCGTGCTCAGTGTCTGTGATTACTGCCACGACACGGCCGCCCCATTCCACCCGGTAGCCTATGCAGCCGCCTGGGTGGACAAGACTGCCTGTTCGGACCACTACCCCTTCGCGCGGCCGAAGTACGTCTCCGGATACAAAATCGCGGCAGTCGAGGCTGGCCTTGCAGACGTCCAGTTTCACCGGAAACCACGGCGGCCGCATGAACTCGTCGACCATCTGCCGGGTCGTCTTGCGTCCTGCAAGATGCCCGGACCAAAGGGTAATCTTGACGCTCCGATCATAGATCGGCACAAAAAACGGCAGCCCGATGATGTGATCGTAATGGCAATGGGTGAAAAGCAGGTCGAAATCGGTCACGCCCGACGCCCGAAACGCCCGGCCGGCGGACCGTAGGCCAGAGCCCGCATCGAACAGAAGCGTATGCTTACCACATCGCATCTCAATGCAGATTGTGTTGCCGCCATAGCGAACGGATTCTGGCCCCGATACCGGAATACTGCCGCGCACGCCCCAAAACCTGACCAGGAAAACGTCGTCGTCCATGCTACCCCTTCGCAGTCCCTGTCGCCCATCGTAGCCAAACAACTGCTGCTAGGCGAGACAGGTTTTTCTCCAGGTGATGTTGTCAGTAAGAGGCCAGTGCCGTCACGACGGCGAGGATCGAGCGCAAATCATTCGTTATTTGGCGCTTCGTGCGTCGATCAGATCCGCGGTCGTATGATTTAGGCGATCGGCAAGAACCCGCACCATCTCGATGGTCATTTCCGGGAACTCCTTCATAAGCCTCAGGAAATGATCCTTGCGGATCCTCAAGGCTTCCAGCGGAGATGCAGCTCTGACGGTGGCTGTGCGGGAGCTGTTGCACAATATGGCAATCTCGCCAACAATCGAATTTGGCATCAGTTCGGCAACTTTTATCGGCCCGCTGTCGGAATCGACCAGAATATCCGCCCTGCCTGAAAGGATGACGTAGGCGGCGTCTCCCTCGTCGCCCTGCCGGAAAAGGATCTGGCCGGCGCTGTAGCTCACGCGATCGGATGTGAACGCAAGCAGCTTGAGTTTTGTCGGCTCTATGCCAGAGAACAAGGGAACGCGTTGCAGCATTCCAACCTCATCCTTGAGCAGCATTGTCGCAAACCTTCCCAAAATTTCACGTCTGCGAGACTAGAACAACCGACACCCCGATGGAATCAATTCTGTTTCCGAATGGCGAGACGAACCACGCGAAAGGTGGCGAGCCCGATCAGCCGGAAACCTCATCCCTTGACCTTGCAACAAGGTCCCACCGGCAGAATGATCCCATCTGAATGTCCAATGCTCTATGATAGCAGTTCCTTAAAGATACCGCTTCCTGCCAAAAGTGTCTCGTGTGTTCCGTCTTCCACCAATTGACCCGAGTCGAAGACGATAACGCGATCGAACATCATCGCCATTGCCGGATTCGTCACGGCCCATATAATTGCTGGTGAATGGCCGTCGCGTCTGGCTTCCTCGAGAACGTTTCGCAGCACCTTGTCCTGCATGCGCTGGTCGAGCGCCGACAGCGGCCGGTTGAGAATGAGAAAATCGGGACGCTTGAGCAGGGCCCGGGCAACATCGAGCTTCTGTCGCTGTCCGCCCGTCAGCCGCCTGCCGCCTGAGCCAACGTTGAAGTCCAGGCCGACATCCAGAAGTTCGGCATAAAGCCCCAGTTCGTCAAGAATGTCATAGACGATGGAGCGTATGCGGTCCGGCGCGTCGGGATGGTTGTTGCCCACACGCCCGAACAGGACGTTGTCCATGACGGTGGCCGCGGCGATGTATTTGGCAGGATCATACCGTTCGACCGCATTTTTCAGCTCGGGCGGCAGGTTTTCATAGAATCGGTTGCGTGCAGCGACGATCTTGCTCATGAGCTCGTCGCTCAGCAGGCCGAAGCGGTGCCGGGGCTCGATATAGGCAAAGCTCAAGGTGACGATCTTGGCGCGGTCGCTCTCCGAAACCGCCTCGTAGGGACGGTTCTTGAGCCGCTGCAGCAAGCTCTCGTAGGCGGGTATCTCCTCGGGGCTCATGAAGGCCAGCTGCTGGAAGAACTGATGGTCGGGCGGCAGGTCGGCGAACAGCTCGATCGCCTGTTGGGCGATCTCCATGCCCATTTCGTAGAGCGTGCGGTCGAGGCCGGCTTGCTTCAGCACAGAAGCAAAATAGGGATTGGCGGCCAGAGCCCTGTCGGCCAGTTCGGGGCCGGCGGCAGCGCCGAAGAGCAGGTTTTGACCGATAGTTGCTTCCTTGTTGTAGGCACCCGGTTCGAAAGGAGCCACCAGTCCGCTCAGCCCTTCGTGTTCCAGCCGGGTTCGTAGCGCTGCACGCAGTTCGACGATCCGCCTGGCAAGCTCCGTGTGACGCGTGAGGTCGGCCGAAGAGCGCAAGCCAAGATCCAGAATGTCGCGCGACAGAACAACCGCGTCGAGCACCCGGCGCACGGCTTCAAAGAGGTCGTGCGGGCCTGTAGCGCCGGCGGAAGCATAGTTGATCCAGTCGCTGTTGATATCAAGCTCCGGATTGCCCGACCGGCGCGCCTCGTCGATGTTCCAGCGGCGCTGGTCTGCTGCAGCACCGTCATAAGTCACCGATGTCAGCGGCGCATGCTTCAGCCCGTAGAGCAGGTTATCGCGAAGGCTTGCCTGGAACAGGAAAACATCCGACGAGGCATAGGACATGCGCCGGCCGGTCACTGCTTCGGGGAGTTCAAGCAGATCGTCGGCGCCCGAAGCGACCCTTCCGCTGTCCGGCCAGTTCAGCCGCGCGAAGGCTTCTGCAAGCGCCTCCGCTCCACCTGTTGTGGTGCTGACCAGCGCCACCGTCTCACCTGGCTTGATCTGGAGGGAGATACGGTTAAGGAGCATTGCACCGCCATCGTCTATCATGGACAGACTGATGGCCGACAGCGGGTTGGTCATCGGAGCAGGATCGTCGATCGTCAATGCCCCGATTCTCGGCGCAATGAGATCCTCAACGGTAAACTGTTCAACGACCTGCTGATATTTGACCTGGACATCCTGCCGGGCCTGATCCCAATCGATCAGTTCCTTCATCGGTCCGGGCAGGTCCTTGTAGGCGCCGATCACTGCCACGAGCTGGCCGACGTCCAGCCGCCCCCGGATGACCAGATACCCGCCGATCATGTAGAACAGAAAGGGCGTGAGCTGCGCGAGAAAATTGTTGAGGAACTTCACCATGAATTTCCATTGGTAAAGATCGAAGCGGATTTTAAAGATAAGCCCGAGCCGGGCAGCTATGTCGGCGCGCTCGTAGTTTGATGTATCGTGGACGTGAACCGCGCCGATGCCGTCGACGATTTCGCCAACCCGGCCCGAAAGCGCGCGCGCCGTCAACTGCCGCTCGCGCCCGAGCACGATCAGCCGCCGCCGCATTCGCGGGATGAGCACGATCTGGATCCCCACGATCACGGCCGCGATCATTCCGAGCCAGACATTCTGGACCATGATGAACAGCATGGCCGTCAGCGCTTGGCCGCCGAGCAGTACCGGCTGCACGAAGGCATCGCCGATGAAGCCGCCCAGCGGCTCCACCTCGTCCTTCACCATGGTCGCCACTTCGGCAGATTTCACCCGCTTGAAGTAAACCGGCGGAAACCGCAGCACACGATCTACCAGATCGAAACGGATCCGCCGCAGCATGCGCTCGCCGAGGCGGCCCTTGTAGGTGTTGATGTAGAGTTTGAACAGCCCGTTGATGATGACCAGCAAGAGGAACACGACGCTCAGGGCAAACAGCGTCTCTTTGCGGTCGAGCTGAAAACCGGAGAAGAACTGGACCTCTCCAATGAACGGCACGTTATAGTGTAGCCGCATGAATGGCTGGGTCGCGCCCGGTTGCTCGAAGCCGCCACCTTGGATCGGGCCGTTGACGATCAGCTTCGGCAGGTCGAAGGACATGAAATACGGGATCATCGAAAGCACGACGATCATCAATATCCAGAGTTGCTGCTTCTTGGTGTGCCTCCAGATATAGCGGGCTAGGCTGGGTTCCATATGCGGCTGTGGACCCTTCAGTTGGAAAGATGCAGGCGGCCAAACAGTCCGCGGCTTCCGGAGAGTTTTGGCGAATAGCCGAGCAACACGACGCCGCAGCTGCGCGGCTGGTGTAGGCGGACGGACGCCGATGCTCCGGACAGATGCAACAGGTTCTCTCCGGCACCGGGCAATGGCGAAGCGGCTTGCAGCATAATCACGTCCGCGAATCAAACAGTTTGCGCGAGGCAAGATTGCGTTGTGTCGCCCGAAATCCCAACATACAAGGCGAATATGATGGATGTCACGCAACCACGCAATGCCGGCACGGACTCGCACGAGCAAGCCTTGGACCTCACGCGGGGAATTGCTGCCTATGTCAACTGCCCTCTCGTGGCAGGGCTGGCGCGCGTCATCGCCAAGCATCCGAAGGCCGATATCGCCAACGCCTTCAACCACAAGCAGGTCGCCTGCAAGATGTGGGCGCTCGATCGGCTGTTCGAAAGCTGCGGCGGCCGGTTCGGGCGCATATGGATTCTGGGTGGATGGTACGGCGTATTGCCGGCAATGCTATTCAACGACGCCCGCTTCGACATCGCGGCAGTCGATAGCATCGACATCGATCCCGAAGTCGCGCCGGTCGCCCGGACCCTCAACCGGGAAGCCGGCGACCGGTTCCGGGCGCTGACGGCAGATATGTACGCACTCGACTATGCGGCCGGGCGGCCCGACCTTGTGGTCAATACGAGCTGCGAGCACATAGCCGACCTGCGCGCCTGGCTTGCTCTGCTTCCGAGTGGCACGAATGTACTGCTGCAATCGAACGACTATTTCAGCGAGCCGACGCACATCAACTGCGTGGCTTCACTTGCAGCCTTCGAGGCAATGGCGGCGCTACCGGAGGTGCGCTTCTCCGGCGAACTGCCGACAAAGAATTATACGCGCTTCATGCTGATTGGAACTGTTTAACGCATTTTCGCCCAAAAGTGCGTAGCGGTTTGGGACAACGACATGCATAAAAACAAGGACTTGAGGCGCGTCGCATGAATCTCACCAGACGCGACGCGCGTCAGGATCTATCGTCTGTTTGATCATGAACCTTTCCGAAACCGCGCCCCACCTTTTAGGGACCATGTTCTATACCGCTCGCGCAGGATTTGCGCCGACCGCCGTGCGCCGTCCAGATCGAGACGATGCGCGGAAGGCGGCGGTCCTGCCAGCGCCTGTTCGATCGCTTGCGCCAAACCTTCAGGCGTCAGGTTCTTTTCCATCAGCACCGTTGCAAGACCGAGTTCTTCGAGCATCAGGGCGCGAAACGTCTGCTCGGTTTCCCCGCCGGCTGCAAATGGAACGAGCAGGGAGCGACAGCCCGCGCGCAGGACATCGCAGACCGTGTTGTAACCCGCCTGCGAGACTGACAGGCGGGCGCCGGTCAGCAGGCTGGCGAAATCCTCGCGGAACCGGAAGATGGACAGGCCCGGCGCAGCATCGCATGCGATCGCGTCAAACTCGTCCTTCGGCAGGTTTGGTCCGGTGATCAAACACCATTTCCAAGCGTTGTTGGCATTCCGTGCCGCTGCGATGGTGGAACTGACAAGGCTCTTTCCGGCAGCCCCGCCGCCAACCGACACCAGAACGTCGAAGCGCTCGGAGGCCGGGGCTGGTGGCGGCGCGGCAACCAGCCCTGTGTAGGTGACCTCGGCCCTGATCGCCGCAGCCAGTGGGAATGTTTTGTCGATGGTTGCGAAAGACGGATCGCCGTGGACCATAACAAGGTCGAAATGCCGGTTGATCAGATCGATCGTTTCCTCGTTTCGGCCCGGCTTGACGCGTTCCTGGAGGATATCACGCACGGACGTCGCCAGCAGCGGTCTGGGCGACGTCGCGTCGATGGCCTCGATCAGCGGTAAGAGTTCGAAACGCATCTGCCGGCGCCCAAATGGAAACGCCTCGACAATGACGATATCAGGCCTGCAATCCCGGAATGCGTGCAGCAGCATCTCTGAACGCGATTTCTTGAAATCATCGTCGATGGGTTTGCCCTGCAGGTCGACAAGTCCGGAAAATCCTTCATCACCGGAGGTGACGGGGGGCAGGGTTACAGATTTTACACTCGGTCCCGGAAACCCCGCGATGGGCGCTCCGCCGGTCACGACGGTTACGTCAAACCCGTCATCGACTAGAGCCGCCGCAATGCGGCTGGCGCGCGCGAGATGGCCGATACCGAGCAGGTGCTGGACATAGAAGAAAGCGCGCAGCCGCTTCATTCGGCGGCCCGCCACTCCCGCTCGAACAGTTCCTTGAGCTGTCCAATGCTTGCCATATGATCGAAATTGCCGCGCACGCGCCGCTCTGCGGCGTCTCCGAGGCGGGCGCGTAGCACGGGATCACGGATCAGGCGCTCCAGCGCTTGTGCCAGGGCAATTGGGTCTTCCGTCGGAACCAGCAGCCCGGTTTCATCCGGCGATAAAAGCTCCGGCACACCGGAAATATCGGTCGACACGCAGGCAAGCCGCTGGCTAGCCGCCTCCACCAGAACATTCGGCAGACCGTCCCGGTCCCCATTTGCAGTGATCCTGCAGGCCAGGGCGAAAATGTCGGCGCCTCGGTAGTGCGCAAGCACCTCCTCCTGCGCAAGCGCGCCTTCCCAAGAGACGCGACCATCCAGTCCGAGCTTTTGCGCCAGCGCCTTGAGCCGTTCCAGTTCTTCGCCGCCGCCGATGTGCTCGAAACGCCACGCCAGATCACCAGGCAAGAGGGCAAGGGCCTCCAGCAAGGTATCGTAACCTTTCTTTTCAACGGCGCGCCCAACACTCACAACGATAACCGGTTCGTCCGGCGCCGAGCCGTCATGCTGCTTTCGCGCCTCGCCGAAACTGCCGAAGCGATCAAGGTCGAGCCCATGATAGCTCAGATGCACAGACGAGTTGCCGTTAGCGAGTTCTTTCAGACGGTCGAAGCCGGTTTTCGTGCAAGTGACCGTCCAGCGCGCCGAGGCAAGCTTGCCAGCCAGATCCCAGTCCGCCGAAGTCCAGATGTCTTTGGCATGGGCCGAGCAGCTCCAGGGCAGGCCACGAAGCTGGCTGGCATAGCGCGTCACCGATGCCGGCGTGTGCGCGAAATGTGCATGCAACCAGCCCGCGTCTTCCGGCCATTCGGCCGCCAGCACAAGCGCTTGCCCGAAGCGGCGCGCGCGATTGCGCGTAAAGTCGCGGGGGATATCGGCCGCCAGTGATCCGAGAGCGCGCCAGAAGCCCGGCCGCAGCAGATAAGCGAACAGCGAGCGGGCCACGCGCAGCGGCTCTTCATGCAGATATTCCGGCAGATAATGGACGGGCGCTTTGATCTCGTCATGCACGGGGTGGCGTTTTGCGTCGGTCGGCCGCCTGAGCGCGACGAGTACCAGGTCGAAACCCGCACGCTCCAGGCCGAGCAGTTCCTGCGCGATGAAGGTTTCCGACAGCCGTGGATAGCCCTTCAGAACCACGACGATCTTGCGACGTTGCAATTCAGTTCATGCCTTCGATGACCGAAAGGTGATGGCCGGCCCGCCGTTCGAGCAGTTCCGCGACGATCTCGGATATATGAGGCAGCCCTTCCAGCGTCAGATGCGGATTGCTCTGCGATGGGCGGGGCCGGTCCGGCAGCGCCTCCAGGGCATCGGCAAACCGCTGGGTATCCTCGGCTTCTTCCGGCAAAAGCATCTCGACGAGGCCGAGTTCGGCCGCGCGCCGCGCGCGGATCAGTTGTTCCTCGCGGGGCTTGACGCGCGGCACGATCAGCGCCGGCTTGTCGAAAGACAGTATCTCGCAATAGGTGTTGTAACCCCCCATCGCCACCACCGCCTTGGCGCCGGCAATAAGCTCTTCCATGCGGTTATCGAACTCGATCATCTTGATATAGGGGATCTTGGACCCCTTCTTGAGCAACTTGTTGCGCTTGCGCGCCGGCATGTAAGGCCCAAGCACGATCAGCGCCCTATGCCGCAAGTGCGGATCCTGCTGATAGGCATCGATGACGTTGTGGATCAAGTCCCCGCCGTCACCGCCACCACCGGTGGTAACGAGGATATAGTCGCCCTCGGGCCGGTGGCCGGGCAACTCGTTCTTCTGCAGGCTCCGTTGCAGGAAACCGACGAACTTCATCTTTGCCCTGACAGCGGGCGGGACATCCAAGCCGGTCAACGGGTCGTAGAAATCCGGCGGACCATAGGCCCAGACCTTGTCGTAGAACAGGCCTATCTTGCGCATAACATCCCTGCGTGCCCACTCAGCTTCGAGCAGATGCGGCGCGTCCATCACCTCGCGCAAGCCTAGCACGAGCGTGGTGCCCCGCGTCTTGAGGTAGGACAGAGTGTCTTCGATTTCACCACGCAGGCCGAGCGGTTCCTTGTCGACGATGAAGATATCCGGCCGGAAGGTCTCGGCTGTGTGGCGGATGATCGACTGGCGCATCCTCAGCGTCTCATGAAGATCGATATCCTTCTCCAGCGAGGTGTATTCGCCGTTGCGCAACTTGATGACGCTGGGGATCTTCACGAAGTCGACACGGGCGCGGTAGTCGAAGGCGCCAGCGATAGTCGCACCCGAAATGATGAGAACCTGAAGTCCGCGGAAATCCTCGACCAGCGAATGCGCGATCGTCCGGCAGCGCTGCAAGTGGCCGAGCCCGAACGTGTCGTGGCTGTACATGAGAATTCGAGCGTTTTGTACGTGCTGGGTCATTGTTGAACGTCTTTTAGAATTCTCGCCTTGAGGACCATGGGCGACCCCGCACGAAACCATCCTCGCGGGCTATCGGCCTGTTTTGAAACATGGGGGCGCAATTTACAATCCGTATTACCCAAGAGTGTCCAAGGATGACGCTCTTCTTAATAGTGCCTTCAAGCTGATCGTCATTCGCTATGGAAGCCATCCCTCTTGATTTCCAATAAGCTCCGGTCTCTCCGAGCTCCTTTGGCTTTGGAGCGGTGAAGGCGAATGCCATACACCTAATTGCTTTATCGGCATACGAAAGGACAAGGTCGCCGGACGGCGCATATTGCTATAGAACTCACTTCACTCCCCATTGCTCTCGGTCTGGAGGACCAAAGGTGCTGCTCATCAATATCTTGAGAGGCGGTCTGATTATGATTCACCCCCAGAACTGAGCCATCTATCGCCAGGCTAGCCGGAAATTCGGCAGGAATCGAGTGGATACGAGCGCTCACAACACGCAACCTGCAATAGGGTGTGTGCAACACCGGCTGCTTGTCGATCGCTGACTGCTGGCTCCTGGAATGCCAGGATCGATTCCATTTCTCATAGTGAGCGCTCCGGTGCCGAGGCCAGCGGAATCCGGACCAGTTCCCTGGATTAGTGTTCCCCCGTTGGTACATGAGCCTATCGACCGGATCAATTCCGACGCGGCCGCTTCCCTCTCGCGCGTGGCTTTTTGCGACAGCGCCGCGTTCGACGAGGTATTTCGCCGCGATTTGCATCTGGAGCATGAGATCGGCGACACTTTCTGGGTCGCTCGTTGTGAAGGCGCCCGACAGCGACGCCGTCCACGATAATCGTTGTCAGGATTGGGCGCATTCGCTTGGCCCACGCCTCTTCAATCCGCGAACTCCGAGAGTTCCCGGTTAAAGCGGTCTGGATCCTCGATGAATGGAGTGCCCCACGCCCTCGTGGGCCGCGAAATCCTTGAAACCATGTCCGGTCACAATGCAGACCACGGTATCAGTTGATCCAATCGTGCCGTTCATGAACAGATCCCGGGCCGCGGCAAGAGAGGCCGCCGCCGTCGGCTCGCAGAACAAACCGGCCTTGCGCGCCAGGTCGATCATCGCCTCGCGAATGCGCTCATCGCCGACGGCATACGCAACGCCCTTGCTTGCGCGGACAAGCGAAAGCGTCAGACTGCCTTCCTCGGGATAGGCCTGCAACGGGTCCGAAATGCCGGAAGCGATCGTGTTGGGGTTCTCCCAGCCGGCAACGTCGATCTTTCCGTCCTTGAAGGCCCTCGCTATTGGAGCACAGCCTTCGGACTGCGCGGCGATCAGACGCGGCACTTCGCCAGCCCTGTCCATGAAGCCCTGAAAGACGCCTTTGACCAGCGGCCCGGAACTTGTCGGGATGGCGATCCAGTCGGGCACGATGCGTCCCATCTGCTCATGGAGTTCCTGCCCGACCAGCCGCAAGGCATCCACGCCATAAGGATTGAGATAGGTCGCGGTCAGATTTGCATAGCCGGTCTCGGCGCAGAGTCGCTTGGCGTGCTCAAACGAGTTTCCGTAATGGCCGGGCACCTGCTCAAGCCCGGCGCCATAGGCGGCAATCTGCGCCAGCTTGCCACGCGGGGTCGCGTCCGGGCAGACGATGATAGCGGGAATTCCCGCATTCGCGGCATAGCAGGCGGCGGCAGCGCCGGCGTTGCCGCTCGACGCGCTGACGATACCCGTCGCGCCAAGCGCGATCGCCCGGCTCAACGACGCCGCCACGAGGCGATCCTTGAAGGAGCCGGATGGATTGCGGGTTTCGTCCTTCACCAAAAGCCGCCCTTTGAAGCCGGCATGGAGGAGATCGGATCTCAGTTCCCGAAGCGGCGTGCCGCCCTCTCCAAGCGTAATGTCATCCGCGACGAAGTCGGCCCTGAGCCAGCCGCGGCTCTCCGGTTTTTGACGTACAACCTCCAATATGCCGCCGCAGTCGGGGCAGCGGTAGACCAGTGTTGGCGCCAGGGTGGCATCGCAGGCGATGCAGCGCAGGCCCAGGTCCTGGGGCTTCGTTTCGGTTCTCAGAGGAGCAGCAAGCGTCATTGCATCATTCCGCGCGCCGCAACAGGAAAGACGCATTCGACCCGCTTGCCGCGCATGCCGACATACCAGTCGTAGCGGTCGACCGTTGGGTCGCAATGTCCCGGAATGAGGCGCAGCGTTTCGCCGATGGCAAGGCTGCCGGGATCCGAACGCAGGACGAGCGAACCGTGCTCATCGGATGCGCCGACATAGTCGATATCCTGTCTGGCGTGGATAAGAGGAAGCCCGCTGTCGACGGCAATCCCCTTGTGGCCGCAATCCAGAACCGCGATGCCGTGACGGGCGGCACTCATCACAGTGCTCAACACAAACAACGATTGTTCGAAATCGGGAGCGGGACGATTTCGTGCATAGTCGGCATCCATGAACACATAGGAGCCGGTCTGCAACTCGTTGTAGACGCCGCTGGCTGCCTCGTGGGCAAAGGTGCCCGTGCCTGCGCCGCCAACGACAGCGCATTCAAGCTTTTGCTTCCTGATTGCGGCGACCGTATCCGCCGTTCGCGCCGCAGCCTGGCCGATCGCGTCGCGCCGTTCCTGTTCGGTGCGCAGGTGCTGGGCGCGCCCTTGATAGGATTGCAGGCCGCCGAACACCAGATGGCGGCTTCTCGCTATGCGTACCGCCAGTGCCGTGGCCGGCTCGCCGGGCTCCACGCCGCAGCGGCCGCCGCTGACGTCGATCTCGACCAGCACGGTCAACCGCGTGGCGAAGGATTCGGCAACGGCCTCGATCTCGTCGACCACAGCCGCGCTATCGGCACAAAGCGAAATCTTCGACATCCTGGTCAGCGCGGCCAGACGCGCCAGCTTGCGGGAAGAAACGACCTCGTTCGAAACGAGGATGTCGCTGACGCCGCCCCAGGCAAGAACCTCGGCTTCCGCAGTTTTTTGCACGCACTGGCCGATGGCCCCCCTGGCGATCTGCCAATGCGCGATGATGGGGGACTTGTGGGTTTTCGCGTGAGCGCGCAACCGCACCCCCGCATCGCGGCAGAATGCGGCCATGCGGTCGAGATTGCCTTCCATTGCATCGAGGTCGATGATGAGGGCAGGGGTATCGATATCGGCTTCGCTCATTCCGGGCTCGGCAGGGGGGCGTTGGAGCATTTTGTCTTTCTCTGATCCGCACGACCCCGGTTACGGCCATTTTCGGCGGGGGCCTCGATGGCTTTACCGGGCTTGCGATGGACTACCCGCGTCGTCCGCGTCAGGCGGCTATCGACGACCGCGTCTGCTGTGACAGGGTTTCGAAATTGTCGCGGATATAGGCCGCGGCACGCAAGGCGAGCGCCGAGATGGTCGCCGTCGGATTGACGACACCGCCGGTCGCCAGCACGCTCCCATCGACGATGAAAAGGTTGGGAACCTCCCAGGTCTGATTCCACCGGTTGACGACGGATGTCGCCGGGTCGCTGCCCATGCGGCAGGTGCCGATCATATGCCAGGCGGGTGTACGATAAACGCCGTCCTTGTCGCGATAGTCATGCAGCCGATATTCGAAAGCGCCGCAGGCCTTTGCAAGCTCCTCGAGGCGATCGAGCATGTAGTTCATCATGCGCTTGTCGTTTTCACCTGGCGCATAATGGGTCTTCGCCGCTGGCACGCCGTCGGTATCCTTCAGCACAGGATCCAGCGTCACGCGATTTTCCGGATTGGGCAGATCGTCGCCAATGGCGAAAACGCCGATGGAATGGCCGAAGTGACGCTCGAACCATGAATGATGGTCGCGGCCCCATGGCGCGCGGGCCGGCGTGAACCAGCCGGCCGCAAGCTCTCCCGCCGAGGGCGTGGAGGTGATGCAGTTGAAATTGAAACCGTTGACGAAACCGCGCGACACGTCGGTTTCGGCGAACTGCCGCGACAGCAGGGATGCGACGTATCCGATATGACCATCGACCGGCTCGTCGACCCACATTTCGCAGGCAACCAGCGTGTGGTGCAGGAGATAGCGTCCGACCTGATCGTTGGCGTTGGCAAGATTGTCGGACGCAAGAAGGAGCCGTGGCGTTCCGATGCCGTTCGCAGCCACGATAACCAGTTTCGCTTTCTGGAAATGCTGCTTCCCGGTGTTGCGGTCGACATAGAGAGCGCCGCTTGCGCGACCGCCCGGGTCTTTCTCGATTTTCAGCACACGGGCGTTGATGCGCAGTTCGCAGCCTGCATTCAATGCCTTCGGCCAGATGGACAGCGAATATTTGCTCATCGATCCGCGCGGGCAGCCGTTGCAGGTGCCGCAATTGTTGCAGGCCGGTCGGCCGTCATAATCCTCCGAGATCGCCGCGGCCTCGACGGGCCACCAGTGCCAGTCAAGCGCATCGAAACCGGCAGCAAGGCGCTTCGCCACCTTGGACACAGGCATTGGCGGGGTCGGGCAGCGGTCTCGTGGAGGCATGGCCGGATCGCCGGCAAGTCCCGACACGCCGACGAGCTTGTCGGCCTGCTCGTAGAAGGGCGCGATATCCTCATAGGTGAGCGGCCAGTCCGGCTGAAGACCATGCTCCGTGCCCTTGCGGAAATCGGAGGGACGGTAGCGTGGCCAGATTGCACCATAGACGTTGGTCGACCCGCCGACGGCGTTCCACATCAGGATTTGCGAGGAGTCCGAATTGACGGGGAAATCGTCCGGATGGCTGCGCTTGTTGACGTCCGGGCTCCAGTTGGTCCGGCGCTGCCACGACCAGTCGGCATGGAGATGCGGGTGATCTTGCGCTTCCACCCAGGAACCCTGTTCCAGGCAGACGACATCGAGACCGGCTTCCGCCAATGTCAGCGCCGCCAGGGATCCCGTTGCGCCGGCACCCACGATCAACACATCACAGATGCGCTCTGTCGTCATTTTTTCACTCCCCAGCGATCTGTCTTTACCGTATCCAGCCCGAGCGACGACGTATCGACGGGCCTGACGTTTTCAGTTTTCAGGTAATGGCCGCGCCGATGGGCAGGCGGATCCCGGTTGAAATCGAAGGGCGCCATGTCATAGCCGGTCACATGCGGCCGGTATGAGTACGGACGCCCCGTGTTTCGAATGGCTTCAATGACGAAGGGCGTTTCGTAATACGCAAGCGTCACCGCCGCGTAGATCTTGTCGAAAAGCTCCGTGTCGGCTTCTTCGAAGGCCTTGACGGCGGCGATGCGGGTTTCGCCATCGGCGCTTGAAAGGCCGTCCTTTTCCCAGCCGAGCAGATCGGCCAGTGCCGTAATCCGCTCATCGCTCCAGTCCGCGAAGAGGCGCATCGCGACGATGCCGTGCACACCGGCCTCGGATGCGGAGGGCCATCCCTCGTCGCCGGGGATCAGTTCATCGACAAGAGCGCGGATCAATCGTGTTCTCTCGGGTGGAGAAAGCGGCGAATTGCGTTCGCCGGCAAAGGCAAGCGATTGGGGGCTCATGCCGCACCTGCCTTTTTATCCATCGTGACCGTTATCATCTTCAGTTCCGTCATGGCTTCCATCGTGTGCACGCCGCCGAGCCGGCCGATGCCGCTCCTGGTGCCGGTCCCGCCGCCGAAGGGCAGGTGAATTTCCCACCAGGTGCTGCCGGCATTGACGTTGACGATCCCGGCGGGGATCGCCTTGGCGATCGAAACACCTCGCGCCACATCCGCCGTGAAGACGCCGACCGACAGGCCATAGTCGCTGTCGAGCGCCAGATCGAGCGCTTCGGCCTCGTCCTTGAACGCGAGAACGGGCACGACAGGACCGAAAGTCTCCTCCCGGTTGATTTTCATCTCGCGTGTGACGCCGGCGATGATCGTCGGTTCAAAAAAAAGTCCGCTGCCGAGATCGGGGCGCGGCTTGCCGCCATAAAGCACCTTGGCGCCTTGAGCGACGGCGTCATCGACATGCTCCTTGACCTTGGCCGCGACCTTGGCGTTGTTCAGCGGCCCCATGGTGGTTCCCTGATGGAAGGGATCGCCGAGCACATGTTTTTTGGCATGGGCGACAAGTTTCTGGCACAGGCTTTCGGCAATCGACTGATGCGCGAGAACACGCCCCGTCGCGGCGCAGACCTGACCGGCATTGAAGAATGCGCCTCCGGCCGCGGCAGCGGCGGCCGCGTCAAGATCGGCATCCTCGAAAACGATCACGGGGCCATTGCCGCCCAGTTCCAGGAGCAGCGGCTTGCCGGCGCCGCGCTCGGCGATTTTCCTGCCGGTCGCCGCACTCCCGGTAAAGCCGATGGCCGCCACGTCGGGATGAACCACGACGGCGTCGCCCGCGGTTGCGCCCTCGCCGATGACCAGATTGATGACGCCGGCTGGAAGACCGGCGCTGTCGATTGCCTCCATCAAGGCACAGGCGACCAGCGAGGTGGAAGGAGCGGGGACCCAGACGATGGTGTTGCCGCTTGCAATGCCCGGAGCCAGATATTCCACGGGGATGTTGACCGGAAAATTCCACGGGGTGATGACGCCATAAACGCCACGCGGCTGGCGGATCGTCATGACGAGCTTCGTCGGATCCTCGGCGGGCAGGGTCTGGCCGCCCATTTGCTTGACGAGTTCGGATGCCAGCCGGAAGCCGTCGGCGGCCTTGCCGACCTCACCCATGGCCTCTGCAAGAACCTTGCCTTGCTCGGCCGAGAGGATACGCGCGATCTTTTCCTGAGCGGCGTCGATTGCCGAGGCGATGGCAACGCAGATCGCTGCGCGCTTGAAAACCGGCATGTCGGCCCATGCCGGCGCGGCGGTTTTTGCCGCGGCGACAGCCCGTTGTGCCGTCTCGCGGCTTGATCGCGGGAGCTGGGCAATGGTCTCTCCGGTTGCCGGATTGACCGCCGCCATGGTCTCCGGCTCCGTCTGCCATTCGCCGCCTATGAAATTCGCCGGCGCGTCTTTCATTGCGTAGCCACTGTCCATTTTCAGATCTCCCTATTCAGCCGCTGCTGCGAGCGTTTGATCGTCGGTACCGATATCCTGGCCGGCAATGACCAGACCGGCGGCAAAGATACGTTCAGGCGCGACGACGATCTCGCCACGCGTGTCTTCAAGGGAAAACGCGCCGCTGCGCAATTCGAGGATGCTCGCATCCCCGGCCGAGCCGATCTTGAACGTTCCAAGCTCAGGGCGCCGCAATGCCTTGGCCGCATTGACGGTCGAGGCTGCGATGATGTCGTTGATCGACATGCCGAGCGTCAGGAATTTCGAAAGCGTCGTGACCTGGTCGTAGGCCGGGCCTTCGATGCACAGCGCATGGACATCGGAGGAGATGGTGTCCGGCTGGAAACCTTGCGCCATCATTGCGCGCGCGGACTTCCACGAGAAGGAGCCCATCCCGTGGCCGATATCGAAAAGAACGCCGCGTTGCCTTGCCTCGAGGATTTCCGGCTTGATCTTGCCCCTGCCGTCGACGGGTGCATTGGGGAAGGGTCGGAAACAATGGGTCAGCACGTCACCGGCGCGCAGGCGCGAGACAACGGCCTCGTAAGATGGCGGCGGCTCATCGATATGGGCCATCAGCGGCAGGCCCGTCTCATCCGCGACCTGCAGGGCGACATCGAGAGGCTGGATACCGGCGGGCCCGGAAGCATGGCGCCCGATGCGCACCTTCACGCCGATGATGACGTCGCGGTTGGCGTTGATGATCTCGACCGCTTCACGGCCCGCAAGAAGCCGCATGTCATGGCTTTCGCCGATCATGAAATTCTTTGCGAACCCATAGATGCCGGCGAAGGAGATATGCAGATAGACGAGGATGCGGGCGGTGCTGCGCTCGATCACATGCTTGCGAAATCCCGGAAAATTTCCCGGTCCCGCACTTCCTGTATCGACGCAGGTCGAAACCGCGCTCTTTCGGGCAAACGCGTCGGGGTCCACGCCAAGCGACGTCCCGCCCCAGTAGACATGCGTGTGCAGATCGATCAGGCCAGGCGTCACGATCAAGCCGGAGACGTTTCGTTCTTGCGTGCCGGAAAGACCGTCCCCAAGCGCGGCGATCTTTCCGCCGGCGAAGGCGACGTCGGTGATGCGGTCGATGCCCTGGGAAGGATCGATCACACGGCCATTTTTTAAAACGAGCTCATACGGCATGAATTCGGCTTTCGGTTTCCAAGAATTGCTGGTTGATACGGGTGCCGCCGTCCGCGGCGAAATAACGAACGGCGTCCGCTCGCGCGCTAAGGATGACGCTTTGGCCGGCAGACAGGCCGGATGCGTCGCTACAGGTTGCCCGGACGACGTGCCCGGCGATCGAAACGTCGAGGAACTGGAAGGGCCCGGCCGGCTCGATGAGCACAAGCTCGCCGGACAGCGTCAGGCCGCCATTGCCGCGAGCCGCGGGCTTCAGGTCATGTGGACGCACGCCGAGGATCTGATCGGAACTGCCGCCACACAGATTGGCAGGCAAGAAATTCATTTGCGGGCTGCCGATGAACCCGGCAACGAACTGGTTGGCGGGAGCCGAATAGACCTCCATCGGTGGCGCGAACTGCTGCACGACGCCGTCCTTCATCACGGCGATCCGGTCGGACAGCACCATGGCCTCCTCCTGATCGTGGGTGACGAAGATGACGGTAATGCCGAGCGCTTTCTGGAGGCGTCGGATCTCGGTGCGCATGCGCACGCGCAGCGAGGCATCGAGATTGGAAAGAGGCTCGTCCATTAGAAGGACCGAGGGGTTTCTGACGATCGCGCGGCCAACGGCGACGCGCTGGCGCTGGCCGCCGGAGAGCGCTGCCGGCGGTCTGTCGAGAAGGGCCTCGATGCCCAGAACATCGGCGGCCCAGGCAACCTGCTTGCCCACGGTCGCTTCGTCCAGCTTCTGCTGGCGCAATGGAAAGGCGATATTCTCGCGCACCGTCATGTGCGGATAGAGCGCGTAATCCTGGAAGACCAGGGCGATGTTGCGTTCGCGCGGTCCGAGATCCGAAATCTCCCTGTTGTCGAAGCGGATGGATCCCTCGTCGATATCTTCCAGGCCGGCGATGCAAAACAGCAAAGTCGATTTCCCGCATCCCGACGGTCCGAGGAAGGAGATGAACTCGCCATCGTTGATCGAGAGATCGAGCCCTTTCAAAACAGCCATCGTCCCGAACCGCTTGTTGAGGCCGGCAATTTCGATCGATGCCATGCTCGAAGCTCCTTTCAGCCCTTGACCGCGCCGGAAAGCGCACCCTGGACGAGGTAACGTTGGAAGAAGAAGGCGACCGCCACGGGCGGCAGGATGGCAAGCACGCTGGCCGCAAAAAGCGGCCCATACTCATAGAAGCGTGCCTGGTTGAGAAAGCCCGCGATGACGACCGGGATTGTCTGCGTCTTGGGGGTCGAGGTCAGGATCATGGCAAAGAGAAACTCGTTCCAGGATACCAGGAAGCAGAAGATCAGCGCCGCGACGATAGCCGGCCGCACCACAGGCACCAGAACCTTGAGGAACATCGTCCAGCGGCTGCAGCCATCGATCTGTGCCGCGCGCTCCAGGCTGAGGGGCACGGTCTCGAAACTGGTCTTCATCATCCAGGCGGCAAGCGGCATCAGGATCGTCGAATATGCGATCGCCAGACCGAGATGGGTGTCGATGAGTCCGAGCGTCCGGAAGATGACAAAGAACGGCAGAACCAGCGTCAGCGCAGGAACCATACGCGTCAGAAGAAGCGCCCAGAGGCTGACGGCAAAGAAACGATGTCCGGCGTAGCGGGCAAAACCGTAGCCGGCCAAGGTGCCGAGCGCGACATTGACGACGGAGACGACGATGCCGATGCCGAAACTGTTGAGCAGGGACAACGGCACGCGTGCGGCCTGCACGCTGGTTGTGCCCTGGGCCATGAGCACGGACCGATAGTTCTCGAAGGTGAGCGTCGAGGGCACGACGGAAGGAGGCGTTCGGATCAGGTCGGTGGCTGGCGACAGGCTGATCAGGATCAGCGCGGCGACAGGCAGGAAAGACCAGACAAAGATGGCAGCAACGGCAAGCGCGAACAGAAACTTGCCCGTGTTGCGCGTGGCAATCGGGCCCATCAGCCTCTTCGGCTTCCACTCCGGCAAGACGACCATCGGGGGCCGCGGGCGGCTGGCCGTCTGCGGTCCTGGAGCGGCCATCGCCGGCGCCGTCATTCTGGCTTTCCTCGGGCTGAGGAAGGCGAAATAGGCGATCGCGAATGCAAGGCTGAGAAACGTCAGCACGTAAAGAAGGGCGGCCCCTTCGCCGAACTTCAGGAACTGGAAGGATTGCATATAGCCGAGCCAGGACAGCGTGGTTGTCGCCGCGCCCGGACCGCCGCGCGTCATGATCCAGATGATGTCGAAGGCCAGGAACGCATTGATGGTGGAGATGATGGTGGAGAAAAGCAGCGTCGGCTTGAGCCAGGGCAGCGTGATCGAGAAGAAGCGCTTGACCGGTCCCGCGCCGTCGAGAATGGCTGCGCGATGCAGGTTGCCCGGCATGGATTGCAGGCTGGAAAGGAGCATCAGCGTCGTCAGCGGCGTCTGGTTCCAGACCTGGGTCAACGCCACGAGGTTGAGGGCGCGGAAGCCCTCTCCGAACCATGCCCGTCCCCATGAACCCAGGCCTATGTCGTTGAGAAAGCCGTTCAACAGGCCGAAATTGCCGGCATAGATGAAGGACCACAGAACCCCTATCGACACCGGCGCCATGGCCCAGGGAATGAGGACCACACTGCGCAGGAAGCCGCGGCCGGCAAATCGCTGGTTTAAAACGAGTGCGATCAGTGTTCCCAGTACGGTCGTCCCGACGACCGCAATCGCCGAGAAATAAAGCGTGCGGCCGAGCGCATACCAGAAGTCCTGGTTCTGGAAGATCTTCGTATAATTGGCGAAGCCAACGAAAATCCATCGCTTGGTGATCGGATTGGTGATGTTGAAGGACAAATAGAGACTGTAGAGGAGCGGCAGGCCGACGATCAGGACCATCAGGGTCAGTGTCGGGGCGACGGAGACATAAGCAAAGGCCGGAAGGCTGATCCTGCGGCGGCGCTGGTGTGCCCGTGGCTCGATCCTCTGCGTCGGCAGCAGCGTCGTTGTCATGGCGTCCTCGCACATCATCCGGGCCAGATCGCTGGCAATGCAGCCTCTGGCGATGTCGTTGGAGGTTGATACGGACGGGGCAGCCGGCCCCGACGACCGGCTGCCCCGAATGCCTTACTGATACTGGGCCTTCAGCTCGGAAGCCTTGGCCGCAAGCGACGCCACCAGCTGGTCGGTCGAGCTGCCCGAACGGATGTATTCCTGGACCTGCTGCATCATGAACATATCCCATTCCGGGAACCAGATCGCCTTGCCGATGGCGCGTGACGTCGCCATGCCGAGCTGTTTGGCCGAAATATCGAGGTCGCGCCATTTCGAGAAACTGGCGACGATCTCGGGATCCTGCATGACCTCCTTGTAGCCCGAGCCGAGGCCGAACTCGAGCGCCCAGCGCTTGATCACATGGTACTGGCCATCCTTGGCTTTGCCGCCGAAGAACTGGAGCAGATTCCACACGCGTTCCTCATCGACGGGTTGCGAGCCCATGAGATAGGCCGCCGTCCAGGCCATGGTCGAGCGGGTCGCCCCCGGCATGATCGCGTTGCGCACTTTTCCCGCGATCTTGGAAACGGCGGGATCATTGGCAACCTTGTGGTTGTAATCATGCACGACCATGAATGTGTGGCGGCCGGAGGCATAGCTGGGCACGCCTTCGCCGGGCAAAGTCATGATGTCCTCGACGACCAGCTTTTCCTTGTAGAAAGTCTGGTTGATCTCGAGGATCTTGCGCAAGGCCGGCTCGTCGACGAAGTTCCCATCGGCGTCGAAGACCTTGGCGCCTTCGGAATACCATGCCGCGAACATATACCAGGACATATCAGGCCATTGTTGCTGCCACATCGCGTGGAAGGGCGCCTCGGATACACCATCCTTCTTGAGCTTGCGGCAGACCTCAAGGACGGCGTCCCAGGTTTCCGGCGCCTGAACCCCGGCCTTTGCGAGATGCTCCTCATTGTAGAGGAAGGTGTTGTAGCCGGCGTAATAGGGGAGCCCGCATAGCGGCCCGCCATTTGGCAGCGAAAGCGACTCCACGCTGACCGGGAACATGCCGGCCTTGATATCGGCAACGCCCGGCAGGCTCTCGATGTCGCGGATCCAGTTAGCCGCGTGCCAGCGGGCGATGTAATTCTCCTCGGAATACAGCATGTCGATATGCTGACCGCCGGTGAGTTTCGTCTCCGCCACGGGGTGGTAGTCGCCTGATACGAGTTCGTAATTCACGTTCTCGTCGTAGAGTTTCATGAACGACTTGACATTCTCTTCGACGATCTGCGGCTGGTACTGCCAGCCAACGAAGCTGATCGGTGTGGAGGGCGCCGCGAAAGCGCGTGATCCCATCATCGCCGCAGCGGATAACCCCGCAGCGCCTTGCAGTATCTGTCTTCTGGACAGCAGGTGTCGTTCCAGCGAAGAAATCATGCTAGTTCCCCAATTGTTATAGCTTTTTTGATTTCGGCCAACCGGCTGTGCCGGCAGATAACTTTCGGTATCTCCGGCCTCGAAGACGAAGTGTAAGGCCGGTTAAGCTCGTGCTGTGGGGTAACTATGCAAAATTTTTTGGAGCTGTCCAACAAAATTTTTATTTTCGGATCATTTATCCGCCATTTTTGAGC